>JBIJDW010000207.1:0-5843 GCA_044343885.1 Kiritimatiellia bacterium | reverse complement strand
ATGGCAACAGATGCTGCCGATGCAGGGAGAAGAGGGCCGGAAAGAGTTTGCGCCGCGCCAGATCGCCCGAGGCGCCAAAAATGACGAGCACGTGGGGGACAGGGATGGTCGCCGACATACTAAATTCCCCAAGCTCGCTGTAATTGGCACCCCCTAGGGGAGTCGAACCCCTCTTACTAGGATGAGAACCTAGCGTCCTAACCGATAGACGAAGGGGGCGCTTTGAACAACGAACGGGGCGAACTATACGCATTTTTCCCTGCGCTGTCAAGACGGCGGACAGGGCAAACAGCAATTCTAATTATGACAGCCGCTATCGGGATCCAAATCGGGATCGGGACCGAAATCGACGAGAAAGCAAGGAATTCGACCCCGATAGCGATAGCGATTTCGATTTCGACTGTACAGATGTGCCATAATTAGAATTGCTACAGGGCAAACGCATCTTTTTTTTTCGAAAAGTGTTCTGTTTTTGTAGCAGGGGCAGAAATTTAGATGCGTTCGCCCTGAGACGGCGGAGGCATCTTTGTTTTCCGGCGGCGGAATTCCGCACGGACTTCCACATCGACGCACGGCGTCTCCTTTGCTACTATCCACGCTGGCGCTGGAGATCGATCGGCCAACACGGAGGAGGTGGGCGTATGTGGACGTTTATGGTGGACGATTTGCGGGCGGAGACCCTCGTGCGCATCGGTCTGGCCTTGCTCGCGGGACTGATTCTGGGACTCGAACGTGAACGTCATGGCCGGGCGGCCGGACTGCGAACCATCCTGCTGGTCAGTTTATCCGCCTGCATCGCGATGATCATTTCCGAAAGGTTTTACACGGCCAGCCTCGCTGCAGTCGGTTCGACCCCCTCTTGGCATCCGGATCCGGCCCGTCTCGCCGCAGGTGCGCTCTCGGGCATGGGGTTCCTGGGGGCGGGCGTGATCATCCGCCAATCCGACCATATCATCCAGGGGGTGACAACCGCTGCCACGCTCTGGTTTGCGACCGTCATCGGCCTTACCTTCGGCTGCGGTGCCATCGGCATCGGCCTGGTCGGAACCGGGGTGGCTTTTGTCGTGCTGCACCTGCTGCCTCTGTTTAAGGCCCGCCTTCAGGAAGAACGGCATGCCCAATTATCCGTCCAGCTCGATGCGGCCGTGTCGACCGTGGAAACCGTGCTAGGCGAGCTGAAGGCGTTGGCGATGACGGTCACAAACCTGGATATTCAAACATCGCGGGATGACGCGGGACAGTGCGTGGTCTTTTATCTCCAATACAAACAGGCGAACCTGCCGCGCATGCCACTGGACGTGACGCAACGGATCGGACGGCTGCCCGGCGTGCGGACCACCCACTGGAAATCCTAAGCGTGTGTCGGCGGTGCTAACCGTGTATCCGACGAGGCGTCTGATCCGCCACGCGCTTCATGGCCTGGATATGCGCTGGCGTTGTCCCGCAGCATCCCCCGATGATCGCAGCCCCGGCCTGGATCAGGCTGGCGACCTGCCCGGCCATGTCTTCCGGCGTTTCGGGAAAGAGATCCACGCCGTTGACATTTCGAGGCAGGCCGGCATTGGCATGCACCAAGATCGGAGTGCCCGGGGTGACCGCGGCCATCGCTTTGACGATGTCGATCATCCCCGCGATCCCGTTTCCGCAGTTGGTGCCGATGATGTCGGCGCCCGCCGCGACCATCGCTAGGGCTGCCTGTTCCGGCGACACGCCCATCATCGTGCGGTAGTCGCCGTTCACGGTTTTGGCAAACGTGAAGGTTGCGATGGCTTCGCAGGATGTGTTTTCCTTCACCGCCCGTACCGCCAGCGCGGTTTCCTGGATGTCGCTCATGGTCTCAATGCACATGGCGTCCGCGCCGCCCCGGGCCAGCGCCATCGCCTGATCCCGGAAGCTGTCATACAGCTCCTGTTCGGTCACGTCTTCCATCACCAGCATCTTGCCCGTCGGCCCGATGGAGGCGATGACCCATTTCTCGCCGCCGGCTTCTGCAGCCGCCTCTGCCGAAAGACGGGAGGCCGCTTCATTGATCTCCGTCACGCGGTCTTTCAGTCCATAGTGGTCGAGTTTGAAGGAGTTTCCTCCAAATGTGTTGCTCTCGACCATATCGGCGCCGGCGGCGAAATAGGCCTGGGCGATCGCTTTCACATCGGCGGGACGCTCGACCGCCCACAGTTCGGGGCATTCGCCCGGTTTTAGCCCCTTCTTCTGAAGCAACGTGCCCCACGCGCCATCGGAAATCAGCACCCGTCCGCTTTTCACGGCATCCACCAGTCTTCGCTTCTGCTGCGTCATTGGCACCCTCCCTCTTTTAACGAGTCATGTTTAGAAAATGCCAGATCAGCGGTGGAAGGGCAAGCTCAATTTATGCCGATCTCTGAATTGCAGGTTGCGTCCAAAGCGGGTATGATACCGACGCCACATCAACGGGGCGGGTGCGTGTGCTGGCCCCAGGACGATGCGTGCGCGGAGTGTGTTGTGTGACGCGTTACCTTTTGCTACGTATTCTGGAGATCATTCCGACAACAGCGGGCGTGCTGCTGCTGACGTTTACGCTTTTTCATGTGGTTCCAGGATCGCCGGCCGAGGTGGTGCTGGGCAAGAACGCGACCGCCGAGTCGCTGGCGATCTTTGACACGAAGTACGGCTATGACAAGCCGCTGCTGGCGGGCAACTGGGCCGCGTCACGCGCCCTGGCCCGTGGCGCGGTGATCGCGCCGGATGGCGCCGTGCCGCTGGCATTCCCGCCCGGAGCGGGAGTTTGGCGGCTGACGGGGCGGTCATCCGAAAAAGGGTCTGTGTTCGTCAGCGTCGTGCTGCGCCACAGCATTTCGGGCGAGCGGGAAACGCGGCGTGTGGACGCCGCCGCCGGTCGCACGTGCGGCCCGGACTGGGCCGCGTGCATCACCATCCCCGAGGGCGCCGTGGCCGAGGCGATCACGGTCGAGGGCGCGGCTGGCTCGGCGGTGCGAATCGCGCGCCGCACGGCGCATCTCTTCGATTCGCAACTGTTCCATTTTCTAGGCGGACTGCTCCGGGGCGATCTGGGCGAGTCCTCGGACCTCGGGCGTCCGGTCGGCGCGGTGTTGCGCGAAGGGGTCGGGGCGTCCCTCGCGCTGACCGTGCCAATCCTGGTTGGCGGCACGGTGCTGGCGGTCTTGTTCGGGCTGTGGTGCGCCCTCTGCCGCGGCGGGACGGCGGACCGCTCGGTGCTGGCCGTTTCGACGCTCCTGATGAGCGTCAACTATGTGATCTGGGTCTTGGCCGGGCAGTTTGTGCTGGCCTACAAGCTCCGGCTTTTCCCCATCTGGGGGTTCGAGCATTGGACCTATCTGGCGCTACCGGTGGTGATCGGCATTGCCAGCGGGCTTGGACGCGACATCCGCTTCTGCCGTGCGGCGATTCTGGACGAGGTGGACAAGCCCTACGTGCGGACAGCGCTCGCCAAGGGACTCTCGATGCAGCGGGTGATGTTCCGGCATGTGCTGCGCAACAGCCTGATTCCGATCATCACCTATGTGAGCCTCTCCGTGCCGTTCCTCTTTACGGGAAGTCTGCTGCTGGAGAGTTTTTTCGGCATCCCGGGGCTGGGCAACGTCAGCCTCAATGCGGTGCATTCGAAAGACATGTCGGTCGTCCGCGCGGTCGTGGTGATCGGCGCGCTGCTGTATCAGGGAGTGAACCTGTTGGCGGATCTGAGCTATGCGTGGCTCGACCCGCGGGTCAGGCTGAGGTGATCCAATGAGCGGTGGCACAAAATCGGTGGGACAGCGGCTCTGGGCACGGCGGGATGCCCGGTGGAGTCTGATCGTGGTCGGGGTCTACCTGGCGGCCGCGATCTGGGGCGAGTGCGTCTACCGGATCAGCCGTCAGGCCGACCGCACGCCGGCGTACAACCGCGTGGACGAAACCCAACGCTACCTGCCGCCAGCCCCGCTGCGCTGGGGGCGGGGCGAGCCGGCCTATCCCGGCGTCTCCGCCTGGGCCTATCCGCTGGGCAGCGACAACCTCGGTCGCGATGTGCTGGCGCGCGTGATTCAAGGCGTCCGCATTGCGTTCCATGTCGGCATCATCACCTCGCTGATCGCCCTGCCGCTTGGCGTGATCCTCGGTTGCCTGGGCGGTTATTTTGGCGGTCGCACCGACAGCGTCGTGAACTGGCTGTGCGCTACGGTCGCCTCCATGCCGGGGCTGCTGTTCATTCTGGCGGTGGCGCTGGTGGTCGGGCCGGGGCTGGCCGGTCTCTATTTTGGTATCGGGCTGACCACGTGGGTCGGCGTGTGCCGCAACGTGCGGGCCGAAACGATCAAGCATCGCGACCGGGCCTATGTTCAGGCGGCGCAGGTGTTGGGCTACAGCCACGCGCGAATTTTGTTTAGACATATCTTGCCGAACGTCCTGCATATTGTGTTAATCTGTTTCTCGTTGCGGTTTCCATCGGCGGTGGCGACGGAAGTGTTTGTCAGCTTTCTCGGCATTGGCGTGCAGGGCGAGCCCTCGTGGGGGGTGATGATCAACAATGCGCGCCTGCGCCTGTGGCAGGGCGTCTGGTGGGAAATGACCTTCGTGTCGGTGGCTATTTTTGCGCTGGTGATGAGTTTCAACCAGTTAGCCGATGCGTTGCGTGACGAGTTGGATCCGGCATTGCGGACGGGTGCGTGAGGGCGAGGCGGGAAGGGAGTGAAATATGAAAATCGCGGTGATTGGTGCGGGGCATGCGGGTGTTGAAGCCGCAGCGGCTGCGGCAGCGGCAGGCGCGGAGGTGGACCTGTTTTCCAACGAAGGGGTCTTGCCGTATTTTCGTCCACGTCTGATCGCCGTGGCTTGCGGCCAGTCCGAACCGGATGCGACCCTCATGCACCCCGCCGAGTGGTACTCAACCAAGGGCATCCGGGTGTACCTCGAGACGCCGGTCATGGTGTTTGATCCGGAGACGCGGCGGGTGGTGTGCAAAGCGACGGACGCGGCGTATGCCGCGGTGGTGCTGGCTTGCGGATCGTTGCCGATCATCCCCAAAATTGACGGATGGGCCGATGGCCTGCCGGTGATGGTGCTGTGGACGATGCGAGAGGCCCTCCTGCTGCGCAATCGGATTACGCCCGGGGCGCGGGTGCTGGTCATCGGCGGCGGCGTCCTCGGCGTCGAGACCGCGCTTCGCGCGGCCGCGGCTGGCGCGAAACCGGTGGTGGTCGAACGCCTGCCCCGCCTGCTGAGCGCGAATGTGGGCGAAACGGCCGCAAGACTGCTGCATGAACAGGTCGCCGCCGCCGGAGTGGATATCCGCTGCAACCGTTCCGTCCTGATGTTCCGGAGCGAAGCTGCGGGCGCGGTAACGGCCGTCCTGGACGATGGCGCGCGGGTTGAGGCGGATGTCGCGGTCTGCTCGATCGGCGCGTCCCCCAACCGCACGCTGGCGCAGGCCGCCGGGATTGAGACCGACCGGGGCGTGCTGATCGATGCCTACCTGCAGACGCAGTGGCCCGGCGTGTTTGCGGCGGGGGATGTGGCGCAACTGCGTGGATGCGGGGTGCGCTGTTCGGCGCGCGAAGCGTCCTTGCAGGGCAAAATTGCGGGCGCAAATGCGGCCGCCTGCGCCACCCAGCGGGGCCTTCAGCCGTACACCTCGCCGCAACCGATGCTGGCGCTGAAGGTCGGGGCGATCGAGGTCTATGCCGCCGGGGAGGCGGGAGGTGGCGAAGCCCACCGTGAAGAGCGGCTGGACGATGGCTCACTGTGCCGCGTGTGCCGGTTGCTGGTGCGCCGCGGCGACGCGGTCGTGGGTGTGCAGATGGTCGGATCGCGCGAGGGTTTTGACGCCGCGTGCAAGCACTGGAGCGGGCAAT
>JBIJDW010000463.1:0-5889 GCA_044343885.1 Kiritimatiellia bacterium | reverse complement strand
CGTGTGGCACGTGCTTCGCCCGCCCCGCAATGACGCGAGGCCGGTGAGCATCCCGGCACAGAAAGGTGGCGCGTGATATGATCATCAGTATCGGCATCTTGGCGTGGAACGAGGCGGAGTGCATCGGCGGCACCTTGCGGTCGCTCCTGGAGCAAAGCCTCATCCGGGAGCTTCAGCCTTCCGGCGGTTGGAGTGTCGAGGTGATCGTGGTTCCCAACGGCTGTTCCGACGGCACGGCGGGCAGCGCGGCCGCGGCGCTTCGACAGGGCGCGTCCGCGCTGCCCGCCGCCGCGTTCTCCTGGCGCGTGGAGCCGGTCGCGGAAGCCGGCAAGGTCAACGCCTGGAACCTTTTCGCGCACCGCTTCAGCCACCCGGCCGCGGACTTCATCTTCCTGATGGACGCGGATATCCGGTTCGAACATCCCGACACGCTGAAGAACATGGTCGGCGCCTTGCTGCGGGACGCGCATGCGGCGGTGTCGGTGGATCTGCCGCTTAAACATATTGCCGCCAAGGCTCGGAAAAGTCTGGCCGACCGCATTTCCCTCGCGGTTTCGGGCATGACGCAGGCTGCGCCGGGACAGTTGACGGGGCAGCTGTACTGCGCCCGCGGGGCGCTGCTGCGTCGCGTCCACATGCCGCTGGGGCTGCTGGTGGAGGACGGCTTCCTTAAGCAGATGCTCTGTACGGACCTGCTGCGGAAGCCCTGCGACAACCGTCTGGTCATCCGCGCTCCGGACGCCTCGCACGTGTTTGAGGCGTACACGGGGCTTAAGGACGTTTTCTTCAACCAGCGGCGCCAGCAGATCGGACACGCCGTCTACACGTATTTGCGGGACTACCTTGTGGAGCGGGTCGGGGAGAAGGACGCGGGGGAAATCATCGCCGAGAACAACGCGCGCGATCCGGACTGGTTCCGCGCTTTGATCCGGGAGCGGATGCAGCGGGGCGGCCTCTGGGTGATGTACCCCGGCGCGTTTTCTGTCCGCTGGCGCCGGCTCAGGAATCTTTCTGCTCGCCAGGCGCTTCTGCGCTTCCCCGTTGCTTTGGCGGCCTTTTTGCTGGATGTGACCGTTCTCCTCGCCGCCAACCGCCGGCTCAAGAGCGGCCAGCTCGCGGGCGTGTGGAAAGACACGAAGTCCACGGCGCTGGATCAGGCGGGCGCCGCCGCGCCGGACGTTCAGAGCTTGCCCGACAGCTCGCGCTCCATCAGGCCGTAAATCTGGTTGATACGGCGAAGGGAATCAGGCAGCGATCGGTTGCTGAGCATCGACGCGTAGGAGTCGGCGTCTTGCGGGTGGAAGCCATGCAGGCCGGGCATGCGCACGCCGCCCATGTAGCTGGGCACGATCTGCACGCCGGAGCTCATGAGAAAGATCAGGTCGCCGTACATGTGATCCTCGAAGTAGACGCCCAGCGCCTTCAGCTCGTCGTCGGGGATGAGGCGGCCATGGGGATGCTTGCTGAGCAGGCCGGCGAGGGCCGCGCGGGCGCGGTCGGTTAAGGTCCAGAAGCGCCCCATCGTCGCGTCGTAGAAGGCGACGTAGTCTTTGCCGTACTCCAGCCCGAGCCGCTCGACGTCCGCGATGAGGTCGTGGCTGCCGGTCGTGTTGTGCATGCCGTGGTCGGTGAAGACGTACCACGAGACCTGCTCGTAGGAGGACTCCGCCGCAGCGATCGCCGAACGGATCTGCCGGTCGTACCAGCGCAGCAGCTCCGTGACTTCCGGGCCAGCGTTGCCGACGCGGTGCATCAGAGCGTCCAGCCGCCCCAGCGAGACGTAGGCGAACGCGATCGCCCCGCGCTCCAGCTCGCCGCGCAGCGCCGTCAGGCGCGCCTCGTCCGAGGTGCCGCTGGCGTGCACGTAATAGGGGATGCCCTTCGCGTCCATCCGGTTGAAGATCGTGGCGCCGCGCAGCAGGCCTTCGCGCCAGATGCTGCGTTTTTCGGAGTAGTCAAAGTACGGCAGCAGGCGGAACGGCACGCTGTAGATCATGAAGTAGCCCGTGAAGCCGTGAAGCCGCTTGATCCACTGGCTCATCCAGTAGCGCACGCGGCCGCGGTCGAAAATCGCCGCCGGCAGAAAGCGCAGAAAGCGCAGCCAGCGGTAGGGGCAGGTCTTGGGCGAGTAATAGAATGAGGACCACATCCGATGTTCGCTGGGCAGGAGTCCGGAGATGATGGATGGGTCGCACGCAGAGGAGTAGCCCAGAATGGTCTCCAGCTTCTTCGCGTCTTTCACGAGGCCGTCGAGGAAGAAGCGGTTGCGCTGGTACACTTCCCACCCGAACGCATCAATGAAGAAAAAGAGGGCAACGGAGGATTTTTTTTTCATGAAAACCTTTTCTGCAAGAGATAAAATCGCGCTTCGACGGCCTCGCGGCTGGATGCAGCCATGCGAAACAAGCGGGCGATCGCGGCGCCGTCCACCGGCTCGTCCGCCAGCAGGAGGGGCAGCGCGCGGTAAAGCCGTAAGCGCGGATGCTCGCGCCACAGTCCCTTCCCCATCGACACGGCCCGCGCACCGAAAGCCTTCGCGTTGTAGACCGCCGTCTTCCAAGCCGGTGAGTCGTCCGGCGACGGGAACGGCGAGGGTCCCTGCGCGGCGCACTCCGCAGCCTCTCTCCGAACCCGTGACGCCTCGTACCACGGGAGAAAGCGCAGATAGTACTGACGGATGCCTTCGAAAGCATCCGCCAGCGGGTATTCGGACACGAAGGCGTAGTCGCCCCACTCTTTAAGGGCGACGGCCGCGCGATAACGCTCCACCAGGAACGGCGCGTCGGGCACGCCGGGCGCGAGGCGCTCGGTGAGGCGATCCTTTTTGACGGCATAGCTCAAGTCGTAGGCGCGCGCCATCAGCAGGGCGCAATCACCGAACGCGAGCAGCGCTTTATAGAGGAACTTCACCAGGCGCAGACGCTCCTCTGCGCTCAGCTCACGCCCCGCGCGCAGGGCGCGCCGAACGTCCAGCAGCAGCTTGCCGCGGTTGAGCAGCAGACGCGTCCCCTCCGAGAGCGGGACCCGGTCATGGGGATAGTCCGGCATGGCATCAAGGATGTTCGAGTCGCCCCAAATGACCCTGTGTCCGTACTTCATTTCGTAGTTGAGCAGCGAGAACTCCGCGCGCCGCAGGCCGCTCTCCGTGTAAAGCTGCAAGTCGATCGGCAAGCCGAGTTCGTGCGAGAGCTGCTGCTCCAAAAGCCGCAGACGGCCTTGCACGGCGTGTCCAGTCCGTCGGTCTACGGATGCAGCGACCACCACGAAGTCGTAATCGTTGAAAGGCTCCTGCCGGTCCGCGACGATCCGCGGCGTGCCCTCGCCGCGGCCGTACCCGCCCAGCAGGACCAGCGCGCGGAACCGGGCGCTGTCCGAAGACCCGGCGAGCGCGCGGGCGACCCGATCAAAATCATGATCGAGCCGCGCGTCGAAGGCTTCAGATCCACGGATGGAGTAGTGTCCCATAGCGGTCTTTTTCAGATTTTCACTGCGCGCGCTCACGGCGCGCTGCGGCCGTGAGCCCTTGGTGCAGGGCGCGGTGGATGATGATCCGGTACGCGAGGTTGTAGGGAATGGTGGTGAAGCGGAATCGGCGGCACGCATAGAGTCCGTCCCGCGCGATCTCACGCAGGCACAGGTAGATTTGGCGCAGGCCATTCGGCTGCTGCCCATACATGCGATGGTAGGTCTCGCCATGACGGTATTTTTTCCGGTGCAGGCTCTTCAGGCTGTAGTTATGCGAGTGCTCAACCTCGGAGTCGAGCACGAGCTTGAGGCGCGCGCCCTGGTCGCGGCACGCCTTTGCCCACGCCAGATCCTCGGCATAGCCGGACTCGGGAAACGTGATGCGCTCCCACCAAGAGCGACGAAAGGCGCAGGCCACCGCCGAGAAGAAATCCTCGTTCTCAGCCTTGATGTTCTTGGGGTCGTAAGCGCGGCGGTAGTCGTAGTCCACGATGAAGCGCGCATCGGGTCGCGCGTGCTGCTTGCTCATGGTGGCATCGGCGGTGCCGTCGAGCAACGGACGCAGCAGCCGTTCGAGCCACACGTCGTTCAGCGGAATCGCGTCTGCGTTGAGAAAAACAATGAGGTCCTCGCGTGTGCGCGCGATCATCTCGTTCAGCACCTTGCCGGGCACGTAGGAAGCAGGCGGAATTTCGGTGAGGCGCGTGGGGTTGAATTTCCGCAGCGCGTCCAGCGTGCCGTCCTTGGATCCGGAGTCGACGTTATAGAGCGTCCACTCTTTCCAAGTCTGGCTGGCCAGCCGCTCCAGCGCGGTGATGGCGTACGGCATCTCATCCTTGGACCGCATGATGATGGCGACCGAATTCGAATTCATGGCGTCTCCTGTTTGCCGTCCTCACAACCGCACACCTGACGATACACGCCGACAACCTTGCGGGCGGTGTCCGCCCAGTCGAAGGTGGCGGCGTAGGCGAGGCCGCGCGCGGTGCTCACGGCGTCCTTGCCCTTCTGAAGGGCCGCCTCAAGGGCGCCCGCGATCTCGTCCACGTCCAGCGGGTCAAAGGTCGGCGCGAAATCCGCAGCGATCTCTTTCATGGACGTCGTGTTCGAGCAGATCACCGGCGCGCCGCAGGCCATAGCCTCGATGATCGGGAAGCCGAAGCCCTCAAACAGAGAGGGATAGGCCATGACCTCGCAGGCGGAGTAGAAATGCGGAATGTCCTCCAGCGGGACAAATCCGGTGAACACCACGTCTCGCGCGACCGGGCTGCGGGCGGCGTAGTCCTTGACTACCTCGGCGCCGTTCCAGTCCGCGCCAGCGAGCACCAGCTTGAGATCGGAGGGCTTGCGCGCCTTCAGGCGCTCGAAGGCCTTGATCAGGCTCAGGTGGTTCTTGGCCGGATGCTCCACACGTGAAACGAAGACAACGAACGGGCCTTCCAACGTGTAGCGGGCCTTGAGATGAGCGCGACACGCATCGGCGGGGACGGGATGGTAGTGCTGCCGGTGGATGCCGGAATAGATGACGGTGATCCGCTCGCGCGGGTAGCCGACGAGGTTCACGAGGTCGTCCGCCGTGAAGTGGCTGACGGTAATGATGTGGTCGGCACGGCGAATCAGGGCCGGCACGATGCGGCGATTGTAGAACATGCGGGCTGCGTCGTATTTGTTGTCCATGTGCAGGGTCGCCAAGTCATGGACGGTGGCAACCACCCGTGTGCCCTTGACGAGCGGCAGACGGCGATAACTCGGGATGTGTACCAAATCGTACCCCTTTCGGCGGCTCCTGCCGGGCAGCGCGAGTGTGTGCCAGAGGATGTTGGGAACCGGTTTTCCCCAGGCGTCAGAGAGGACGTGTTTGCTGAAACGCGGGGCGCCGTCGCGAATCAGATGCGCATCCGAGGCCGGCAGGATCACGTCGTAGGTATTCACGGTGTCTGTCTCCTGCAGGGTGTGGAGCAGGTTGACGACATACGAGGCGACGCCGGTTCGCCCCCCTTGCAGAACGCAAGCTGAAAAACCAATGTTCATGGATCCGTCCTCCCTTTCTGTTGGTGTGCGCGAGCCGCCGCGTAGATGGCGCACACCTGGCCGGCCACGGCTTCCCAGTCGTAGCGGGCGACCTCCCGCAAGGCCTGGGCTTTCAGGCGGTCGCGCAGGGGCGCATCCTCGGCCAGCCGGACCCAGTGGGCCAGCAGCGCGTCCTCGTCGTTTTTCTCGAACAACAGGATGTCCTCGCCGTCGTGCGTGAAGCCGGGGATGCCGCCGACGCGGCTGGCGATGACGGGCACGCCCGAGGCCCACGCCTCCAGGATCACGATGCCGAACGGCTCGTGAACGGTCGGCAGGATAAACAGATCGGCCGCCTTGTAAGCGGATGGCAGCCGTGGATCATCGGGCTGGAAACCCGGAATCAGCAGAACG
>JBIJDW010000206.1:0-5926 GCA_044343885.1 Kiritimatiellia bacterium | reverse complement strand
CGAGGACGAGGACGAGGACGAAAGACAACCCGGATTTTCATTTCCAGTTACCCCCTCGTTTCTTCGCGGCGAAGCCGCGCGGCAGGCTGTATTCTGACTTCTCTCTTGCAAACACCCCAGAGAGGGTTTTGCAAGAGCCTCAGGCCATCAGGTTTCTGGCTTTTGCTCCAGTTTCATCAGTGACTCGAGTTTGTCGAATGGACTGACGAATCCCGGCTTCCCGACTTTTTCTGTCCGCGGGCCGAGCGTGCCATGTTTCGCATCCAGCAGTTTCGAGTGTTCGTGATCGTGGCAATACAGGCAGAGCAGTTCCCAGTTGCTTCCATCCGGAGGATTGTTGTTGGGATTGTGGTCCTTGTGATGCACGGTCAGTTCCTTCAGACGCTTGTCCGAAAACTCCCGCGCACACGAACCGCAGATGTGCGGAAGCAGTTTTAACGCCTTCGCCCGGTAACTGGTGTTCCACTGGGCCACATCGCGGTGCAACTCCGCAAGCATTTTTTTTTGCTGCTCGGGTGTCAACGGTGTTCGACTCGGTGCCATTGGAAACCTTTCCGGCAATCACGCGGCTATTTCAACTGCAACTCCAGCTCTTCAATCTTCGCATGAATCCCCTCCCCTGAAGCCGCCGCGTCCGCCGGATTCAGGTTCGGCACGGCGATGCGCTGCGTCAGATCCTTGGGATACTCCAAGGTGTATTCGATGCGGAAGTCTTTCTTCTCCTTCGCTGCCAGCGTCACGTCCCAGCGCAACACGCCCTTCGTGTCGGGCTTCGTCTCGGGCTTGATCGCCACATCCGTCACGCGCACCTCGTCCGTCTCCGTGATCGGAATGCGGTCGGCCAGTTGCAACGCCACGGGGGTGTCACCCAGATTCTCGGCGCTCACGAGGAACGACACCTGCATCCGGGTCCGTTTGCCGCTCCACGTGATCGAACTGCGCTTCCGGTCCAGCGTGCGCGTCAGCTTGACCGAATCGGCGACGCCCACAAAAACGGAAAAGGCCTCGCCCGGCGCCACGAAGTCCGTCTCGGTCGCGCCGAGGAACGCGCCATCCACGTACAGCAGCACATGACCTGGCAGCAGCGGCTGCTTGCCGCTGTTGACCAGCTCTGCCGTGCGGACCGCGTTGAGCGACACGGCGGGCGCCGCGACGATCTTCGGCTGGGCCGCCATCTGTTCGGCGCCGACCAGCACCCGAACGGGACGGCCGTCCGTCCGGACCGTCTGGATGCCCGCCGCCGTGAAATGCGCTGTCGTCCCCCGCCGCTCCTGCAGCCGCTCGAACCGGATGAGATTGACGCTCTGCTGGGCCTGCTGAATGTCCAGATTGGCTACAAACTCCTGCTGCTGGGCCTTCGGATTGTTATACGTGTTCCAGGTCTTGATCTGGCCCGAAAACTTGCCGCTGGCGGCGCGGAACTTGTCGCCTGCGCCAGCCGGTACGCGCGGCCCCACCAGCAGCTTCTCCAGCTCGGGGATCTGAATGGTGTCGGTCGAGCGCTGCGTCGAGAGCGACAGCGTCACGCCATCCCAGTCCTCGCCCGTGGTCTGGGTGACAACGCCGAACGAGGCGAGCGCCACCCGGTCCACGGCGCCCCCGGCCCTCAGCTCATGCACCGGTTCCCAGGTGGCGCCCGGCAGCATGTAGGTGAGCCGGAGCTCCGCGGGGAGGGCGGCGCCGGCGGTCTTGATCGTCACGATCACGGTGCGCTGCTCGAGTTGCGACCGCTCCATCAGCTCGTTGAGCTTACGCTGGCGTGCCAGCAGTTCCGGCCGCTTCTCGCGCTGGCGCTTGTCCAGCTCGCGCCGAGCCTTGGCGATCCCCGTGAGCGAATTGCCGATGAACGTCATCAGGCCAGCGTATTCGTCGACCTTGATCTCGCGAACGACGGCGTCCTTCGGGAGCTTCTCCAGGGAAAACGTGCGGATCGCATCCAACTGGCGCGCCTGCGCCTCGAGCACGCCGCGTTCGTCTTCGAGCGCGCCCAACTGGTCGGACAGCTCCTGCATCGCCGCCTCGGCCTTTCGGATGTCCTCGTCCTCGGGCCGCGCGAGGTAGGTCTTTTTCACCTCCACATCCACCAGCTCTCCGGCGGCGGCCGGACTCACGGCGAGCCGCACCGAACCTTCGTCGATCCAGCCGGGAAGTTTGCGGAAGGCGAACTTCCCCACCCCGGGGGCGAGGTCTGCCACCGCCGTGCGCACCACACGGGCACGGTCGGCGTAGACGGTGACTTCGGTAATCTTCGAGACGAGGGGCTTCCCCTCCCCCGCGTCAGCGGCCGGCTCTTCGGCGGACCCGGCAACGGATCCCAACGCCAGACAGACTGGCACGATCGCTATCCATGACTTCATGGGACACGTCCTTCCCTGTGCGAGACCGCATCCCGGACGGCACTGGCCACGCGCCTGCTGCAACCGGACGAATGAAAGCGTTCTCATGGTCAAAGATTACATCCGCCGCGCGGGCGAGGCAAGCAGAATGTTCAGGGCAAACGCATCTTATTTAGATCCGGACCTTTTCTACGGTTGTTTGGCTCATGGGTGTGGTCCGAGAATGAACCGCGCACGTTCGTGCCGCAACATTTCAAACGGGGTCATGCACCTCACGCCAAGCCCAAGAGGCTCTATTTGCCTGTCCCCGGTCTTCCTTGGCCGTTGATGTGCAGGCTCACGATCGCCACGTCCTGCACCTGATGCTCCGCGTCGAGACAGGCAAAGTACAACTCGGGCATCGCCCAGGCCGTCACCTCGATATTCTCGAAACGGATGTGGTCCACGCGGCCGCGGACGGTGTCCTGGCTCCATGCGTTGGAGGCTGTGATTAGTGGGAGGTCGTTGCTAGAAGATCATCGCAGGCCGTGAGCCATTCCCGCGAGAGGCGGGCACCGCGCGCGGGCCTGACGAAAAGGCGGCGCGCGGCGAGGATGCGGCGTCCCGGTGGCGCGACCAGCCGGTCGAGCCAATGCGAGGGAATGCGGCGTAACTCCGCCAGCAGCCGATCCAGCAGGTCCAGCGGTTCTTCCTGGCGGGGCTCGAGGACAAACTGCCACAGGATGTGGGGCTCGTCGCGCACGGCGTCGTGGATGATGCGGGCGAGGCACTCGCGTTTCTCAAATAGTTTGTCACCGCGGAGGATCAGCGTCTGACGATTGGACACAGCGGGCGGGGGGCTGACGGCGACGTCGGCGTGTTCCAGAATCATAATCTGGCGGTCGGCGAAGAGGTCGGGCAGGGAGCAGCCGGCAAAGCGGCGCGTGGGGGAATCGAAGCCGCCCAGTCGGCGGGCCGCCTCCTGCTCGACCGCGCGCAAGTCGCGCGCCCGCAGGCGGTCCGTCGCCACGACGCGGTAGGGCGGCAGCCGCTGGGCAACGAGGCCGAGTTCGTCGGCGCGGTCGCGCAATTCGGTTCCGGGCAGCAGCAACAGAGGGAGAAACTGGGGATGCGCGTCGGGAAAGCGCTCTAGCCAGGCGAGCGAACGGGCGAGGTCTTCACGGCCCTGCCCCGGCAGCGCATACATGAAGTCCACGGTCGGACGAATGCCGTGCTGGCGCAGAAGCCCGATGCCCTGGAGCGTCCGGTGGGTGTGCGCGCCGCGGCGGATGATCCGCAGAACGGCCGGGTCGGTGCTCTGCACGCCGACCTCGGCTTCGGCGACACCCGCCGCCGCGAGCGCGGCCGCCTGCGCGTCGGTGAGGGTGTCGGCGCGAACCTCAATGAAAAAAGCGACGTGGCGGTCGGGATTGGCCCGTGCCAGGGCATCGACCACGGCATCGAATTGCGGGTGGGCATTAAAGGTGGGGTCCACCAGCCGGATTTCACGGGCGCCTCGCTGGCGAAGAATGTGAACGCGCTCATAAACGGCCTCGGGCGAGATCGCGCTCCAGCGAGCGCGACGGAGATTGTAGCAGCAGAAGGCACACCGCAACGGACAGCCACGGCTGGTCTCCAGATAGGCCATGCCGTAGGCGTCGGGGCGGTTGACGGACGCGTCGGCGGCCGGGAGCAGGTCGGCGAGCGGACGCAGCGGGCGGGGCTGCGTGCCCCAGCGCCAGCGAGCACCGCCGGGGCCGTCGGCGGGCGTGCGGCAGGCGACCCCCTCCACATCGGGATCAGCGCCGGTGCGGAACAGACGCAGGATTCCGGGAAAGACCGATTCGCCTTCGCCGACGGCGACCACGTCGGCAGGCGAGCGGCGGGCAAACAGCAACGGGTGATGGGGCGCCACCTCGGGTCCGCCGAGCGCCACGCGGAGGCGGGGCAGGCGGCGCTTGAGCAGGCGCAGGAGGTGGAGGGTGCGTTCGACGTTCCACAAATAACAGGTGGCGGCGATGCAATCGGGCGCACAGGCGGCCAGATGATCGAGTAACAAGCCATCCGAGAGCCGGTCCTGGGCGTCGCCAGCACTCACCACCGTCCACTCGCGCGACTCCGTTGAGCGTGCGAGCGCCGCCTCCAGACAGGCAGCCGCCAGCATCACATTCTCGCCCGGCGATGAGACATCAGCATCCGCCCGCGGCACCTGCAGAAAGAGCAGGCGGCCGGGGGTGTTTTTGGGCTTCAGCGCGAGGTTCGCGTCTGTCTGCCCGTTGCGACGACTTATCTGCATGCAACCTCTCCATCGGCGGGGCGCATCCCCGTTTCGGTGCTTTCTTGGGAGCGCGGGCGTCCCGCCCGCTACGTTGGCAGTTTCGCGTGCTTCCCAAAGCGGGCGGGACGCCCGCGCTCCCATCAAGAACGCGTAAAGTCAACGAAACGGCGATGCGCCCCCATCGGCGTTCATCGGCGAAATCCTCGGGCATCACTGCTCCCGCCCCTGTGTCGGCTGAGGCTCTTGCAAAACCCCCTCTGGGGTGTTTGCAAGAGAGAAGTCAGAATACAGAATACAGGAGTCAGAATAATAGAACATGTTGCCTGTGAGAGGGTTCCAATTCTGAATACTGAATACTGGCTTCTGAATACTGCGCTTGCAGAACCGACGAAGGAGGTCTTGCAAGCGCTTCTGTTAGTATGGCGAAGCGTGCCGCCCTTTTCAAGCCCAATCAACTAAAGCCTTTCGCTTCACGCCGGAGTCGGGTATGCTATTGCACATCACGCATAAAAAAGGGCTGGCGCACGAACGGTTGGCCGATCGGAAAAAGGATCAATAAGCATGAAACGTTTTTTACTGATTGTGGCGGCGGCTGTGGCTTTTGCGACCGGGGCGGTGGCGGCCGAAAAGGCAACGCCTCACGCGATGCTGATTGACGGCGTGGCGGCCTATGTCAACGAGGCCGTGATCACCATTGCCGAAGTCATGACCGAGGTACGCGGCAGCGTGTGGGCCGATCTTCCCGCTGCGGACCGCGAGCAGCAGCTTCATCAGCTCTACAAGGCGACGCTCGATGCCATGATCAACCGCCGTCTCATTCTCGATTCCGCCAAAGCTTCAGGTGCCTCGATCGCCCCCTGGGCCGTGGACGAGCGGGTGCAGGAGGTGGTGAACAAGCAATTCGGCGGCGACCGGGCGAAGCTGACCACCGCGCTCGCCGCGCAACGGACGACCCTCGACGAATGGCGCAAGACCATTGAAGAGGAACTGATCGTCCAGTCGATGCGCTATTCCCGCGTCGAGAAGAACGTGACGGTTCCCGCACAAGCGGTGCGCGACTACTACGCGACCAATTCCCAACAATTCTCCGAGTCCAAAGGCGTGGGCGTCAGCGTCATCGTGATCGCGCCGGTTGACGGCTCTGCCGTCGCCGAACGGGGCGGTCTGGCCGTGAAGGAGCTGGAGGCGGGCAAACCGTTTGCCGATGTCGCCAAAACGTATTCCGCCGACGGCAAGGCGGCAAACGGCGGCGACTGGGGCGTGATCAATCCCGTCGAGACCTTTCGTCCTGAGCTGGCCGATGCCCTCTCCGGTCTGAGCGTAGGCGGGCACT
>JBIJDW010000205.1:0-5936 GCA_044343885.1 Kiritimatiellia bacterium | reverse complement strand
GCAGGATCGCCGCCTTGCCCTGGCTCATCGTCTTGGCCAGCACGCGGTGATGGACATGATCCGTGTCGGCCTGCATCAAGCCTCGCAACCGTTTGGCGCCGACCGCCGTGATATCGGGAAAGAGCGATCGCAACGTCCGTCGCCAGATCGCCAGCACCGTGTCAAAAATCGGAATGCCCATGGCGATCAACGGCACGCCGAGCGAGGCCAACAACTCCGACTTCTGACCCGAAATCAATGGCAGCGCCCCTACCGCAAGCCCCAAGAACATCGAGCCGCTGTCGCCGAGAAAAACCGTCGCGGGGTTGAAGTTGTAGCGCAAAAATCCCAGAGTCGCACCCGCCAGCGCAAGGAACGGAACCGCATCCACCGATAAATTTCGCAGGAACAGCGCACCGGCCAGACCCAACGAGGCTATCATCGCCAGACCGGACGCCAGACCGTCCATGCCATCGATCAGATTGAAGGCGTTCACCGCACCGACAATCCAGAACATCGTCACCACGAAGTTGACGGGGTCGGACAGCGTTAGGGATAATCCGCCCCCCACCTGGAATCCCGCCTGATACAGCAGCGTGGCCGCAGCGATCTGGCCCACCAGTTTGACATAGGGTTTGAGGCTGAGCGCATCATCCAGCAAGCCGACGCCCAGAAGCAGGAGCGACGCCCAGAAAAAAGCGGTCAACTTGTCGATTCCGTAGACCGGACGGAAGACGTCGGGAAAAATCAGCATGCACAACAAGATCGACGCGTGGAAGGCGATGAATATGGCAACGCCGCCCGCTCGCGGCGTCGGATGCGTGTGGATACGCCGGGTGTCCGGCTGATCGACCATCCCCAGTTTCCGGGCCAACGCACGCACCGGCGGCGTCAGCGTCAGCGAGAGGACCAGCGAGGCGAAAAATGCAAAGAGGTACGTCAGCCCCCGCGACGAACCTGCGGTTGTCAACTGTTTCGATCCCTCCTGATACCAGTCAAATATGAACATGCTGGTCATCCCCCTCCGACTCGAATCTGCGGATACAGGTCGGCAACGGCCTCACGCACCGTGTCATCCGCCGCCGTCGCGTCCGGCGGCAGGTTGACGGTTAGGGCAAACATGACCCACCGGTTAATACGATTATGCACCGAACGGGCCCAGGCGTCGCTCAAAATCCGCACCGCATGGGAGGACGTCTCCTGCTCGCGGTTCTTGAACCAATAGCACAGGATAAAGCGCGTGGCGCCTTTCTGCACGCTGACGATGCGAACCGACAACGGCCCGCGGCCCGGCAGCGGCACCGACAGCGTGTGCGCGCGGGTCATCGCAAACCCTTGCGCCGGGAGACACAACTCAGGTCTGTGGATGCTCATCCGGGAGCGTCCGCTGACCACGACGCTCATCTCGATGTCAGCCCCGGATGCCGCCGTATAGAGGCGTTTCGCGATCACCGTGTCGGCGGGCAGCACCGTCGCCTCGCCCAACGAACGATCAAACAGGGGACCACCGCATTTCGGGCATGTCAGCTTTTCACTCGCGTCTGGGGGCGTCACTCGAAGTATCCGATGCAGGCATTGCTCGTTGTGGCAAAAGAACGGAATGGCCCCGCGATAATCACCGAACGCCGCCGGCAGTTCAGGAACCACGAGATCCGCGGCGTCCCCCGCCGGCAGAGGCAACCGCGCCTGAAGGACCAGAATCAGCGCCAGCGCCAGCGGCACGGCGCCCGCGCGCAACCGGTCGCGGCCGCGCCACGGCCCGGCCACCGGGGCGACGCCGCGGCCGGAAACGTCCCGATTAAAAAGCGCTTCCAGGCGCAATACCGGCAGTCGGCCGATCCAGTGGCCCGCCTGCACCATGAGCAGCACCGCAACCAGAAAAACGACATATCCCGAATAATCGTGATAAAAACCGGTCGCCGCCTCAGACCCGAAGAATCGAGCAACCACAGCGATTGAAAGGATTCGCACGGTGTTGCCGAACACGGCAAGCGGAACGGCCAAGAGGAAAAGCAACGCTTGCCGAAGACGACCGCGCACCGTAAGATAGGCGTAAGCCGCCGTCAGTGCGGTCATCGCAAACAGCGAGCGAAGCCCGCTGCAGGGGTCGGCGACATCCAGATTGAACCCCGTCCCAGACAGAGCATGCAAGGCGGTCCCCTCACGAACCACGGGTATACCCATTCCGTTCAGCAGCACCGAGGACGCCGTCGCGGTGATCAGGCGCAGCCGGATGGTGAAGAAATCGAGAAATCCCATGGGCATGGTGAACACCAGAAATGCGGCGGGAAACATCATTAATCGCGCCACCCTCGGCCCGAACAGCGCAAACGGGAGGGACCACACTTCCAGCAGCAGCGCCAGATGGCAGAAACGCATCTGTCCGCCCCGGTTTCCCAGCCAGAACACGGCCAGTCCGAACACCGAGAGGCAAATGCCCCGCCAATCGGGCTGGCCGGCCGCGAATGCCTTCCGGAGTTCCTGCCGCCGCAACCAGATGACCGTGGCCGAGAAGAAGGGAACCACCCACCCGTGTGACAGATCGTTGCGAGGCAACCCAAACTCATACGTCATCCAGGCGAATGTCGGCGCGAACAGCGTCAGCGCCAGCGCCAACGTCACCGCGCCAAATACCCCTCTGGCGTGCCTCTGCCCGATCGATCGCACCGTCATCGTCACGTTCTATTTCTCCCGTCTCGTCGGCCTGCAAGTGCTGCCGCGCCTGAAACCGTCCCGTTGCGCACTCACGATCCGGGATGCACCGGTTTGGAACCGGCGGCGCAGAGCGGACAATCTGCGGGTTCCCATATCTTGGGGACGAGGTTCAGCAGGCTGTACGTGGGATAGTCAAACGCCACGGTTCCCGCGCTCCGGTCGACGAGCACCAAGATGGCGGCGACCGTCGCGCCTGCCTGCTTCACGATGTCGATGGTCTCCTGCACCCGTCCGCCGCGCGTGATTACATCCTCGGCGACCACATACCGTGCGCCACGCGCCAGCGCAAACCGGCGCATTACCAGCTGACCGTTCTCTTTTTCGGCAAACAGACTGGGCACATCAAGCGCACGCGCGACCTCATGCCCCACCAGAATGCCGCCCACCGCCGGCGAAACCACGCCGTCCACCCGCCCGCAGCCACCGGCGACCCGCATCCGCCGCACCATCTCGCCGCAGAGCCGTTCGGCCACACGCGGAAACCGCAAGACGTTGGCGCATTGAAAATACCGATCGCTGTGCAGCTTGGAGCGCAGCTCGAAGTGCCCCGACAACAACGCGCCCGACTCTTCCATCGCCTGCAGAATCTCGTTTTCCGTCATCATAATGAAGCCTCCTTAAAATGAAATGTGTTTGCGCACCACCGTGGGGATGTCCAGATCATCACCATTGAAAATGGTCGACTCGATGTCCCGAAAGCGCCCCTTGCCGGTGTTGAACCCGAGTTTTGACTTGGTTCCTGTGGCTGCTCGGCTGCGGCGGGCCACGCCCGAAAGCGTGGGCCTCGCATCGAGCCTCTCAGCCGGCGTCGCGCCTCCCGTCCCCGCGCCCGTCTCGCGCCAGGTCTCAAAGACCAGCGCGATCACGCACAGACACCCGTCATACCCGGTATCGACAATCGTGCCCATGTCCAGCCGGCAGTCTGGGGGGATGCTCCCGCCGACCGTCTGCATGATCTCGCCGATTTCAGATAAACGCAAATCATCACCGGCCAGAATGCCGAGAACAACGGCCCGCGCGGGTGCGGGCGCGTCGGCCAATCCCACCTGCGCGAGCAGACCGGTCGCGGCGTCTTTTGCACGCGTCGATCCGACCGCTTCGCTCAGACAAAACCGCGCCCGGCCGCGACTGGCGAGCACCGCCCTCAGGCGCGCGGGATCGAAACGGATGAAGCCGGGTGTGAGCACCAGCCGCCACAGCAGTGAGATCGCATGCCCGAACGTGCGGCACGCTTCACGACGGGCAGCGACGAACGCCTGCTCGCCACCCCCGTCATCGGCCCATAGATCGCTCTGGGAGATGACCACCACCGTGTCGGCGTTCTCGTCCAATTGCGGCAGCGCGCGCTCGGCCGCCTGACGCCGGGCCGCGTCCTCGAACGGAAACGGCAGCAACGCGAAGCAAAGGGTCGTGATCTCTTTCTTCCTCAACAGACGCAACAGCTCAGGGGTCGCGCCACCCCCCGTTCCGCCGCCCAACGCAACCACAACGACCGCAATGTGTATGCCTTCCCATTCGTGCGAGAACGTTTCGGCATCGTCCTGAATCGCCAGCCGACCCTTGACCGGGTCGCCACCGGTGCCCATGCCGTCGAGCCGTGACACGCCCAGCACAAAACCCCGCAACCCCTCGGCGCTGTTGATCGCCTGCCGATCCGTATCCAGGCCGATGGCGTGCACACGTTCGCCAAACGACTGTCGCGCCACAGACGCAAACTGACAGCCGCCGCCGCCGACACCCACAAGAATCATTCCGCTTTCCGTGCTCATCGCTTGAATATATCCTCAATTATTTTTTTAACACGCGTGCGCATCGGCCTTATCCGATCGCCGTCGCAACCATGCTCATACCCGTACAGGAGAAGCCCCGCCACCGTGGCGAGGTCGGGCGTGGGATCAATCGTCGTCGCGCAGGCAATGTTGCGCAAGACGCCGACCTGGCACGGCAGTCCAAACAGGTGCTGCGCCAATGGACAGATGTTGCGCAACTGCGTGCCTCCGCCGGTGAGCACGACGCCCGCGCCCAGGAGCGGCAGCATCCCCTCATCATCGAGGCGGGCCCGCACCACGCGGAGGGTTTCATCCATGCGGGCGTTGATCACCGTCTGCAACGCGCGTACCCCGAACGAGCGAGCGGGAAATCCTGTACTTTGGGGCAGCGTCAACCGCCGCCCCGAGGCATCGGCGTCGATCACCGCGCTCCCCTCTTTGCGTTTGAGTTCCTCGGCCTGGACCGACGTGATGTTGAACGCCAAGGCGATGTCGTTGGTGATGTGATCCCCGCCGACGCCGATCGAGCCGGCCGTCGCGATCACATCGTTGGCGAACACCGCGTAGTCCGTTGTTCCGCCGCCCAAATCGATCAGCAATACGCCGTTTTTCTTCTGCTCGGCGGAAAGCACCGCCAGGGACGCCGCGCAGACCCCGAATACCGTATCCTGCACGCCCACCGACGCATTGCGAAACACCGTCACGGCATTGTCAAAACGGGCGCGCGCGCCATGCACAATCAGCATATGCAGCGCGAGCTGCCCGCCTGTCATCCCCACTGGGTCGAAGATGCCCTCCATGTCGTCAACCGAGTAGGTCTGCGAAAAGGCGTGCAGCAGCGTCCGCGAGTCGTCGAGATTCAGGCTTTTGGCCAGTTCCGTCACCTCGTTGACATCGTCTTGGGTCACCACATGATCGCGGCTCTGGATCGGTATGTTGCCCACATTGCCCACGGTTTGGATATGGCCGCCCGAAACGCCGAGCAACACCTGAGCGATCGTAAGATTGCCGCTTTGCTCGGCCTGACGCAATGCCGCCACCAGGCCGGTTTCGGCCTGTTCAACCGACACGACATGGCCCTTGCGAACCCCGGTCGTCGGATACGTGCCAACCGCCGTCAAGACCAGTCCGTTGTTCTGATATTCGCCGACCGCCACCACGGTCCGCGTCGTCCCCAATTCAACCGCCACTAAAGGTTGGGTCGCCATAACCGCCATTCCCGTTTGATTGTTGTTATTCCGATGCGGTAAACCGCCCCTTCACCGTCGCATTCCAGAACCGCTTGCTCCGTCCCGCAGGCGTGTTCATCGCGCGCGACAGTTCGCTGAGCTTCATCAGCAAGTCCCGCAGCCCCTCCGGGGATCCGCCACGCGCCTCCAGCATGCCGTCCCACGCCATGGTGACCTGCTTTTGGTCGATCAGCGTTAACACCAGATAATCGGGCATGGCGGCGTCGATCATGATAACCGGCAA
>JBIJDW010000204.1:0-5957 GCA_044343885.1 Kiritimatiellia bacterium | reverse complement strand
GTTACGCGCAACGGTTTCAAAGTCCGCGCCTGGACCGGGCCGTCCAACGGTGGCTTCGACTGGCGGCGGCGGCAGAGGAAGGAACGGTGGCGCTATGAAAGAGGAAGCCTTGGCCTTGGTTCGGGGCGTGTCGGATCCGGCGCAAGCTTTGAACCGGCTCCGGGAATACCTTCAGGCTTTCGTGATGCGGTCGTTCCACGAAAGCGAGGCGTTCCGACCTCTGGCCTTTGTCGGCGGAACGGCGCTGCGCTTCCTGCACGGTCTGCCGCGATTCTCCGAGGACCTCGATTTCTCGCTTGTCGCCGGCGATGGCTATGCGGGAAAAGAATGGATGGCCAAGGTGAAGCGCGACTTGACGCTGGCCGGATTCGCCCCGGAGGTGACCTGGAACGACCGCAAAGTTGTGCATACGGGCTGGGTGCGCGTGGCAGGTGTTCTGCATGAGTCGGGTTTGTCGGCCATGCCGACGGAGAAACTGGCGATCAAGGTAGAAATCGACACCCGGCCGCCGGCGGGTGGGCATTGCGAACGCCGGATCGTCACGCGCTACGTGACCTTCCTGCTCCAGCACTACGACCTGCCATCGCTCCTGGCCGGGAAACTGCACGCCGTCATCACCCGCAAGTATGCCAAGGGGCGGGACTGGTACGATCTCATGTGGTATCTCTCGCAACATCCACCGGTAACCCCGAACCTGCCCTTATTACAGGCGGCGCTGAACCAGACGCAAGGGAGCGACCGTCTTGACGCGCTCGCCTGGAAGGAACTGGTGCAAGCACGGTTAACGGCCTTGGACATGCGGACGATCAGTGAGGATGTCGGCCCCTTCCTAGAACGCCCCCAGGATGCGGCCTTACTGACACGCGAGAACCTGTCGGTGATGTTGGGGTGAGGGGCGGAGCAGGCGTCGTCTGCGGAACTCGATCCGGGGATCATCGTCCCCGGCTTGGCTCGATCTGGACGTCAGTCCCAGCTCTTCTTGCAGCCCCGCAAGGAGCCCCGCAAGGGACGGGCCTTCCAGCAGCCATCGTAATCCATTCTCCATCAGGAGATTAAGATCAAGATGAGGATTACGATTACGATTAAGATGGCAATAGCCCCTTAACTTAGCGCCATTCAGGCCCGTCCCTTGGGAACGTTTCTGGCGTTTCGTGTGCTTGACGTGATTTCCGGCTTCTGGCATGCTATCCGCCATGACCTCATTGCGCGTGATTGATTCTGGCAGGCGTTCGTTCCCCATGGGCCGGCGCCAATCGAAAAGCGTCCTTTTTTCCGTTTTTACGCTGGCCTGTCTGATGGCGGCTGGCGCGCAGGCGCAGGGGTTGGTCAAGAAGGATGCCGCCCCCGTCAGGCCGAATGGCTTCCTGGACGATTTTGCGGCGGCGCAGAAGAAGGCCGCCGCTTTTAAGCGGCCCCTGTTCGTGTTGTTCACCGGCAGCGACTGGTGCCCCTTGTGCATAAGACTGCATCGCGAAATCAGCGACACCCAGGTGTTCAAGAAGTTTGCTGCCGACTACCTGGTCCTGTTCGAAGCCGACTTCCCCAAGGACAAGAAACAGACTGCGGCGGTGAAGAAGCAGAACGAGAAACTGGCGAACACGTATGGCGTGAACTTTTTCCCGACGGTTCTTCTGCTGGATGCAACCGGCAAGGTGCTCGGACAGACCGGGTATCAGGAGGGGGGCGCCGATGCGTATGTGAAGCACCTGAAGGATTTGCTGGAGAAGGCCGGCGTCAAGATGACGAATGCGGCGGAGACCGCGCGATCAGGTCCGCCCACCGCCAGACCTCCGGCCGAAGCCACCCGTGAACGGGTCCTGAACCTCGGAAACACGGTCACTCTGAAGCTGGCGCTGATTCCAAAAGGGACCTTTCTGATGGGCAGCCCCGCGACTGAGAAGGACCCGGAGCATGGCCACGCCGACAATGAAGTTCAACACACGGTCACGATCAGCAAGTCATTCTACATGGGCGTCACCGAAGTTACGCAGAAGCAATACGAGACCGTGATGGGCAAGAACCCCAGCACGTTCAAGGGACCCAACAACCCGGTGTATCCGGTGACCTGGGATGAGGCGGTCGAGTTTTGCAGGAAACTTTCTGCAACGACCGGCAAGACGATTCGTCTGCCGACCGAAGCGGAGTGGGAATACGCCTGCCGGGCGGGAAGCAAGGCCCGCTTCAGTTTTGGCGACGCGGACACCGACCTGGGTGCCTATGCCTGGTACACGGCGAACAGCGCGGACAGGACGACGAGGGTGAAATCCACCCATCCGGCGGGCCTGAAGAAGCCGAACGCCTGGGGACTATACGATATGCACGGCAACGTGTGGGAATGGTGCTCGGACTGGTATGAGGCGGATTATGGACCCGAAAGCCAGACAGACCCCGCCGGACCCGCGAAAGGCGGCATCCGCGTGTTGCGCGGCGGTTCCTGGAACTACTGTTCATGGGGCTGCCGCCTGGCGGGCCGCGGCCGGATTGGTCCTGACGGCAAGTATGACGTCAACGGGGGCGGATTCCGGGTGGTGGTTGCTGCTGAGAAGGACTGATCCCCCGCAGGAACGCCTAAGGGCGGGTCTTGCATGGGCGCATCGGGTGTTTACCCGCAACTGCCAGGTTCATCTTTATCATCAGGGCGGCGGCCGCACTCTACCCGGTGGTCACGCAACCCCGCAAGGGACGGGCCTGAATGGCGCTCAGTGTAGAGAGCGTGCAGGGCGCACACTTACACGCCACACTTAACCGGTTACACTTACACGATCCGCTTAAACGGAAGGGTGGAATAGGTGGAATAGGGTTAGCGGCACGCCGTCATCCGCCTTCATTCGCTGCGCGAATTACGGCGCGACGAGAGCGGCGGCCCTACGGGATGGCGAGACGGGGCATGAAACGAGGGGAATTCCGAATCCGTCCACCGTAGTCGTCGCCGTAGTCGTCCACCGGTTTCTGCTGTCGTGAGACGTGGCTTGAGCGAATGGGCGAGAGGTCGGAACGAGGCGGTAGCGTAGGGCCTGCGCTCTTGTCGCGCCGTAGCGTTTACGCGAAGGCGGACGCCGCAGGCCGCAAGCGCATGGGCAGGCGAATGAAGACGGCACGCCGGCGAGCGGCGGCCCTACGGACGGCAGCCCCGCAAGGGACGGGCCTTCCAGCAGCCCGGGAAATGGCCAAAAGGTTGGGAGTTATTTTAAAGCGCCATTCAGGCCCGTCCCTTGTCGGGTCTCCGGGGCACCGGGAAAGCGCTCTTGTAGCACAGAACGGATCATCCGAAGCAAGCCCGCGTCCTTCTCGGCGGCCAGCCTGCCGAGCAACAGATCGCGAGCTTTCTCCCCCCCCATACGACCCAACTCGCCGATTGCACACTGGCGCACCAAACCGTCAGGATCGGCGAGCGCCTTCTCAAGCAACGGCAATGCCTTCTCCATGTCCGCGCGACTTCGCGATGCAAAACCAAAGAATGCAGCACTGCGCACCCGCGCGTTTGGATCGGCGAGCGCCTTTGCGATCAGCGGCAACGCCTTCTCCATGCTCACGTTGCCCAAGCCCTGGGCGGCATCACGGCGAACGTCAAAAGCCTCGGCGCCAAGCGCCTTCTCGATCAGCGGTATCCCCTTCTCGCCCAGACTTGCCCTCACGCTCATGGCTTCGCCGCGAACCGTGTAATTTGTGGCGATCTGCGCCTCCTCCAACAGCGGCAACGCCTTCTCCAGCAGCGCCAGCGCCTTGGCCCCGCCCAATCCCGCCAGCAACTTGGCTGCGTTTAGGCCCATCAAGCGTTCCGGATCGGCAAGCGCTCGCTCAAGTAGAGGCAACGCCTTTTCCTGCAACGCCAGCGCCTTCGCCCCGCCCAAGCGACTGAGCGCTCCGAAGGCGGCTAGTTGTACGCTGCGGTCCGGATCGGCAAGCGCCTTCTCCAGCAGCAGCAGCGCCTGCTCCCCGCCCACGCTGTCCAGCATGGCCGCGCGATCCTGTTTCCTTGCCGCGGGATCCTGTATCCTTCCCAGATCGCTTGGTGCTCCGTTCACGCTGTCCAGCACGGCGACCGCACTGCGGCGTACGTCAACAATCTGGCTGGTCAGCGCTTTCTCCATCAGCGGAAGTGCCTGCTGTCCACCCGCGCGAATCAGCGCCGACCAGGCCGCCTGGCGTACGTCTTCGTCCGGATCGGCGCACGCCTGCTCGAACCAGGCCATCGCCCTTTCCCCGCCCACACGCCCGAGTGCCCTGACGGCGTTACGCCGCGCTTCACTATACCACTTCGTGGGAATTCCACTGGACAGGATGGTGTTAGCGAAATCTTTCTCGATGAGCGGCAGTGTCTGTGCTCCGCCCGCGTTTACCAGCGCGCTGCCGCCCGACTTTTCGAGCAAGGCCAGTGCCTTCTCCCCGCCCAGATGCCCCAACGCCATGACCGCAGCGCGACGCCTGCTGTCGCTGTGGATTTCATCGTCGGCAAGCATCTTCTCCAACAACGGCAGCGCCTTCTCTCCGCCCGCGCACACCAACACATCGGCCACCGACCAATAGTTACAGTCCTTATCATCGAGCAATTTCGCGATGAGCGGCAACGCCCGTTCCCCGCCCACGCGACCAAGCCCCCCGGCTGCCGCAAGCCGCACAGAACTGTCCTTGTCGGCGAACGCCTTCTCCAGCAGTGCCAGCGCCTTCTCCCCGCCCACGTAACCCAACGCTCGGGCGGCGCTGCAACGCACCTGCATATTCTTGTCGGAGAGCGCCATCTCGATCAATGGCAACGCCCGATCTCCGCTCTTGTTTGCGAGGGCATTAACAGCGCCCCATCGGACCCCGACATCCGGATCGGCGCACGCCTGTTCCAGCATCGTCCACGCTTTCTCCCCGCCCCTGTTCATCAGTGCCGAACGGGCCAGACCGCGCGTGGTTTCGTCCGGGGCGGCAAGCATCTTCTCGATGAACGCCAGCGCCTTCTCTCCGCCCATGCGACCCAGCGCCGCGACCGCATAGCTACGCACGCTGTACTCCTTGTCGGCAAGCAGCTTCTCCAGCAGCGGCAGCGCCTTCTCCCCACTCACAAACTCCAACGCCTCGGCCACGGCAACCCGCGCTGGGTTGTTCCCCGAAAGCAACTCGGACTCCAGCAAGTCAGCAGTATCTTCCTCCAACGCCACCACGCCCTTCCACCCCATCCGGCGCAGGCCGGTCAGGGCCTGCTGCGCGGTTTCGGCGTCCGTATCTTTCGCGGCCTTGACCAGAAGTTTCACGGCCTGCGGATCCCGCAACCACCCCGCGCGCCAGGCGGCGTCGCGGCGGACCGTCGCGTCCGTCGAGGCAATATCCGCGCGGGCGCGCTCCACATCGGAGTCTGTCGCCCCTTCATAGAGTAAGGCCCGTTGACCGTCTTGTAGCCAAGCGGTCTTCAATCCGTGCGAAGCGGCCACCGCCTCGATCAGGTTCCGCGCATCCACCCGCACGAAACGCAGTTCCGCCGGCACTAACAGTCTTCTTGGATCATCCGCGTAGCTTCGTACGGCGCGCAACGTGAAGCGCGTCCCGTCAAACAACAGGACCACGCGCGGACCGCCCTTGCGGGCCAGATCCTCGAACGCCGTCTGGGCATCGCAGGTGCGCGGAATGATGACACCGGGACCTAGGTCGGGCTGTGCCGCAAGCGCGTTCGTCGCGGTTGCCGTGGCCGCCGCGGCCGCCTTCACCTGCTCCTTGTCGACCGCCACCACCGTCGTCACACCCGCGCCTCCGACGGCGATGGCCGCCGCGGTTACGATTGCCGCTGTCTGCATTTTTGCTATGAACATGGCCTTCATCCCAGAACAATAAACACGGCTTGCGAGGTGTCTTTGGCTTCGTGGGCGTCATGAAGGAGACGAAAACAGTGCCGGTACACCATAGGCCCGTGGCGGGAGACGATCTGTTCGAATGCCAGATCGCTTCCTTGATCCACGTAAACCTGCAGCCATTCC
>JBIJDW010000023.1:0-17318 GCA_044343885.1 Kiritimatiellia bacterium | reverse complement strand
GAGGCGACGTCTGTCCCGTCTTCACCTTCTCAACAAAGGCCCTGCCGGACGGGTCCAGTTTGTCAATGTCGAGGGTGATGCTGCCGGACTCCGCAGGTTTCAGTTGGATGGTACGATCGTTCAGTTCAAGCAATTCGGCGGAAATGACCTTTCCGTCCAGCGTCTTCCAGTCCCGGAACAGGGCAAACTCGATTTGAGACAGTTGCCCGCTGCTGTTCTGCCGGTGCTTGATGAAATCAGAGAAGGGGACGGCCCAGTTTGGCTGACGGCCCGGGTCGTGAATAATAAACCGCTCGGTTTGCAGATCATAACCGATCAGCATCACGATGTGATCGAAAGAAATGCCGGCCTGCTTGGCCTCATACCGTCCCCACAAGCCGAGCAGAACGGGGTGATTCCGCTGCAGACAGGCCAGCAGGCGCATGCGCTCAACGAGAAAATCGGCATCGGTGCTTCCGGGCCAGCTCTCGTCGGACGCGATCTTCAGACCCAATTTATTGATGACGGCGGCCAGTTCATTGCCGTAGCAGCCCCGCTTGCCGTCCAGTCCGGCCAATTCGTTGACCCGGTCCTGGGACACCGGCCGGCCCAGAAAAGTCGAAAGCATTTCAATGCAGGCTTCGCCGCAGTAATCCGGCTTCTGCCTCACGTAGGGCAGGTCCAGAATGTGCCTGGGTTTCGCCACCGGATAAAACACCGCCTCCCGGATATCCGCGAGCGAAAGTGCGGCGGGCAGCCCCGCCAGATTCGTGCCTGAAAATCGACCGCGGTCAAAGGACGATAGCACCAGCAGGCTGTTCGTGCCACCACGAGACGTCAGGCGCGCACAGCGGCCGGCTGCCGGAAAGTCCAGCGTGAAGTTGGTGACCTCGCTCCGCGCGATGCTCCCGGGCTTGCCGTCTGGCTGCAGCAACAGAAGGGAATTCGTGGTCAGTTGGAGGATCGTTCCGCTGCGCGCGGGGCCGGTGGAGAGAAAAACGTCGTCCGCGCAGGCGCGGCTTGCCGCAAACGAGACCAGCAGCAACATGCCGAACCTAATGGCGCGCCCGGCGCCAACATCTCGTGTCATAGTATTCTCGCCTCTTTCTGCAAGCCTGTGCCGCTTGCGCTGATGCCTGACCCCGTGCAGTTTACACCCGGACGGAGACGCAAGGCAACCGGCAATTATTCCCATTGACGAAACCCACAGCTAGGGTGTATTACGTACTACGTCAAACGGAGTAGTCTATGATCGAAGGATGGATCACACAGTTGCGCAAGGGTTTGCTGGAGTATTGCGTCCTGCTGGTGCTGAGGCGCGGTGAGAGCTATGGCTACGAAATCGTCCAGGCGCTGAAGCGCATGGACGACCTGTCCGTTTCGGAGAGCACGGTCTACCCCATCCTGGGGCGCCTGCGCAACGAGAACTTGCTCAAGGTGCGCGATGTGCCGTCTCCGTCCGGCCCGCCACGTCGCTATTTTGCTTTGACCCCTCACGGCAAGATCCGCCTGGCGGAGATGAACGCCTACTGGCCCGTGCTGACCGAGACCGTCGAACGCTTGAAAACAACCCAGCCGAAGGAATCCTGACATGAACCCAACCGCTGACCAGACCCGGCGCATCGACGTGTATCTGGACGCCGTTGAACGTAACCTCGCCCACAAGCCCGATGCCGTGCGGCGTGACATCCTCGCGGGCTTGCGCGAACACATCGGCGAGGCGCTGCGTCGTGAAGGCGACACGCCTTCCCCCGGTGCCATCGAACGGATTCTCGGCGGCATGGATGCGCCCGAAGATTTTGCCGAAGACTTGGCCGATACCGTCGTTGAAGACGCGCCCCGTCCGGAGTCTTCGGCCTCCTCCGTGCCGCGCTCCTCCCGCCTCGCCCATCGCGGGTTTGCGCTTGCCGTGGCCTTCCTGCTGGTCAATGCCTATGGCGTCTGGAAATGGACCGCCGCCCGGCCGCCCAACCCCTCCGCCGTGCCCAACGCGCCTGCGGTGCTGCAACTGCTGAAGGTTGAACAGATGAACTGGTCCGCCGGACGGGAGCTGACCCTGCGGCTGGCTTTCAACGCCGCGCCGAATCGTGATCTACTGGCTCGGTTCCTTCACCTCTCGACCCCCCATCAACCCGAGGTGGCGTATCGTCTTCAAGGGCCGGCAGGCACCAACGCCATCTGGATCGAGACGGCGCCCATCGCAGACGATCATGTGAAATACGTTCTGGATGAGGGATTCCCCGGCCAATCGGGCGTCGCACCGTCCGAGCAGGCCTACGCGGCCTCGTTGAAGCTCGCACCTTCCTTCTATCTGGTCCGGCTCAGCGCCCGCAGTCCCGCCTTTGCCCCGCCTGTGCTTCAGGCTGACTTCAATGCGTATCCCGATTCCAACGGTCTGGATGCGTTTGTCGAGATTGACCCGGCCGTTCGTTGCACGTTCGACGGCTCAGGCGGATGGCATGGGCTGCGGATCGCGGGCGATTTCAAACCGGGCAAGGTCTATGCCGTGACTTTCAAGAAGGGGCTGCGGGCTGAGAATGGCGTGGCGCTTGAGAAGCCGATCACCCGGCTGGTGCAGTTCCCCAATCGCGTTCCAGACCTGCGGTTCGAGACCGGCGGCCGTTACCTGTCGCCCAAGGGAAGCCTCGCCATTCCCGTCCAGGCGGTCAATATTAAGAAGTGGACGGTTTCGCTCCGTCAGGTTTTTGCCAATAATCTCGTGGCGCTTGCCTTGCGCGAAGCAAACGGATATGCCTACGCCAGTTCGAGCATGGACGAGTTGGCCGGTGCCGCCGTGTCGCAGACCAATGCGCTGTCCGCGCCACCCAACGAGTCGGTCCGCGCCTGGATCCATCTGCGCGAGCTGACGAACGAACCGCGCGGCGTGTTCTGGGTCGAGACCGACGGCGACAGCCGGCTGATCGTCGTGACCGATCTCGGCATCGCGGCGCGCCTCTCTGCGGGCGGTGCGCTGGTCTGGATCAATTCGCTGGAATCGGGCCGCCCGGTGGCTGGCGTGGAGATCACGCTGGTCGCCCGCAACAACCAGTCGCTGGCCCGCGCCGTCACGGATGAGCACGGCGTGGCGCGCCTGGCGGGCTGGAAGGCGGGCGAGTCACCATTTCTCATCACCGCCCGCCGGGGGGACGATCTGTCCTACCTGGACATGAGCGGCACCCGCGTGGATCCGGGAACCGGCGTGGAAGGGGTGCCGTACCTGGCGCCGGGCGCGATGGAGGCCGCCGTCTTCACCGAGCGCGGCGTCTACCGGCCCGGCGAAACCGCCTTTCTGCAGGCGCTGGTTCGCGACACGAATCAGCGCGCGCCAGCGCCCTTCCCCGCGCTCTTTCGCGTGCGCCGGCCCGATGGCCGCGTCTTTCAGGATATCCCCGTGATGCCCGACGCGAACGGATCGGCCCGGACGACGGTGCTTCTGCCGGACTACCTGCCGACCGGGCGCTACTCGGTGGAACTCGTGATGCCGGGAACCTTCACCGTGCTGGGCGCAACCTCGGTGGCCCTCGAGGATTTTGTGCCGCCGCAAATCCGCGTCGCCGTAGCATCTGCGCCGGGACGAGGCCGCGCGGGTGTCGATCAGACCTTCCAGGTCCGTGCAGAACACCTGTTCGGACGGGCCGCCGCCGGCTTGTCCGTTCAAGGACATGTGACGATCCAGGCCGCGCCCTTCGAGCCCGCCGCCTGGGAAGGCTGGCGGTTCGGCGATGCCGACAAGACCTTCGCGCCGCTGGAAATTCCTCTGGGCACGCAAACGTTGGACGAAGCGGGGCGCGCGTCGTTCATCGTCGAAAGCGCCGCCGCCTGGCGTCCTCCCGCCGCGTTGCAGATCGTGCAGCAGGCCACCGTGATCGAGGGCGGCGGACGCCCCGTCAGCGCCAGCGGCTCCGGCTTCATGGACGCCTATCCCTTTTACATCGGCCTGCGCACGGCCTGGGAAGGCGCGATCCGTGCGGGCGAGACCCAGCGCGTCGACGTGGTGGAGGTCTTGCCCGACGGCACTCCGGTCACCACGGGAAAACCGGTCGTCCTGACGCTCTCGCGGGAGCTGTGGCACTCGGCGCTGCGCGCAGGCGACGGCGGACACTACGAGTGGAAATCGGAACGGCAGTTGGTCACGGTTCGGGAGGACACCCTCGCTGCAGGCGGCGACCCACGCACGTGGAGCTTCGCGGTGGACACCACGGGCTCCTATCTGTTGACCGCGAGCGACCCCGCCTCGGGCGCCTCCACGCGCATCGCGTTTTATGCCGCGTCGCCGGAGCAGGACTGGGTCGCGTGGAGCCGCGAAAAGCCTGGGCGCATCGAGCTGGCCTGGGACCGCGAACGCTACCGCCCCGGCGATACCGCGCGGCTGCTCGTCAAGGCGCCGTTCAGCGGCGTTGCGCTGCTGACGATCGAATCCGATCGCGTGCTGGAGGCGCGCGTGGTGACGCTGGAGAAGAACACGGCGGAGCTGGAAATCCCCGTGCAGACCGCCTACGCGCCGAACGTCTACTGCGTACTCACGCTCGTGCGGCCCGCCGTCGCAGAATCGGTCTGGAGTCCGCACCGCGCCATCGGCGCCCTCGCGCTGCCGGTCGAGCGGCCCGGCCGGCGCCTGACCGTGACCGCCGACGCCCCCGCGCTGCAACGCCCGCAATCGAAGCTGACCACCCGACTGACGGTGCGTGACGAGACCGGTCAGCCTGCGGCGGGCGCGGTCACCGTGATGGCCGTGGACGAAGGAATCTGCCTGCTCACGGCGTTCCAGACGCCCGATCCGAACCGGATATTTACCGCACAACGCCGTCTGGGCGTGACGCTGTATGACCTCTACAACGAACTCATGCCAGTCCTGGACGACGCCATCACGGCCTCCTCCCGCATGGGCGGCGATGGGAGCGAGGGGCTGCGGCGACGGCTGAACCCGATCACCGCCAGGCGCTTCAAGCCGGTCGCGCTGTGGCAGGCGGACGTCGCCCTGAACAGCAACGGACAGGCGACGGTCGAGCTGGACATCCCCGAGTTTGCCGGATCACTGCGGGTGATGGCGGTCGCGTACAACGCCGCGCAGTGCGGGTCGTCGCAGACGCTGGTTCCCGTCAAGCGTGACCTGATTGTGCAGCCGGCCCTGCCGCGGTTTCTCGCGGTGGGAGACCGGTGCGACGCGTCGATCGTGCTCCATAACACAGGCGCAGCGGCACTGAACACCCGCGTGCGGGTCACCTGCGGCGGCCCGCTGCGCGCCGACACGGCCGCGCTGCAGGTGTCCATTCCCGCAGGCGGCTCGTCGCGCGTGCCGCTGGCGCTGACCGCCGGCCCCGGCCCCGGTCTGGCGTTGCTGCGCATTCAGGCCGATGCCGGGGCTGACCGGTACGACGAAATCACGGAATTCGCCGTGCGCACCGTGTCCGCCCTGCAGGCGAAGACCGTCAGCCGCGTGCTGAAGGCGGGGGAGCGGATGAATCTCGCACCGCCGACCAACTGGATCACCGCCACCGTGGCCCAGCGCGCGCGGATCTCGGCGATGCCGGCGCTGCAACTGGGCCGCGCGCTGGAGCAGGTCTGGTATTATCCCTACGGCTGCCTCGAGCAAACGGTCTCTGGCGCGTTCCCGCTGTTGTGCGCGGCGGACTGGCCGGTCCGCCTGCTCGCCCCCGGCGCGGTCGCCGAGGGCGACACCCGCGCGCGGGTAAACGCCGCCATCCAGCGCGTGTGGGCGATGCAACAGGGCGACGGCGGATTTTCCCTCTGGCCATTTGAGGGGAAAACGGATGCCTCTGCCTCTCTGTATGCCGCGCATTTTCTGGTGGAAGCGCGGGTGGCGGGCTACGCCGTGGCGCAGGAACGGCTGGATGGGGTCTTGAGCTGGCTGCGGCAGCGGCTGGAGCGGAACGCCTCGATCGAGGTGGACTCGCCCCCGTGGTTGTATGAGATGGACGAACGCGCGTATGTGTGTCAGGTGCTGGCGTTGGCGAAATGTCCCGACGCCGGATGGACCGCGCGGCTGCGCGAGCAGAGCAGCCGCCTCTATTATGCCACCCGGGTCCGGGTGGCCGCGACGCTGCTGCTGATTGGCGAGCCTCGGCAGGCGGTGGAGATTCTGGACAGGCTGGGGCTGCCGACGCCCCACAGCCGCCTGCCCGGCTACCTGCTCAACAGCGATGTGCAGGACGCCGCCCTGCTGCTGTCGGCCTGGCTTGACGTGGACCCCGCCAATGAGGCCGTGGCGCGGCTGGCGCTCTACCTGCAGAACCGGCTGGTGGACGGCCAGTGGGGTAACACCTACGACAACGCGATGGGTCTGCTGGCCATCGGCAAATATCTGAAACACAGCGCAGGCCGGGAACAGCCGTTCACCGGATCGCTGACGCGGCTTGACGGCAGCGTGATGAGCGTGTCCAGCACTCAGGACGTGCAGGTCGCCTACGGCCCCGGTGAAGGCGGCGCGCTGACGCTCGCCAATGACGGCCCCGGTCCGCTGTACCTGAGCGGTCAATTCACCGGCGTGTCGCTCGTGGCGGAGAATGATGCGGAGCACGGCGTGAAGGCCAGGCGCGAATACTTCAACAGCGCGGGACAGCCCATGGATCCGTCAACCCTGAAGCAGGGCGATCTCGTGATCGTGCGGATCACCGTGGATACGCTGGGGCGCGAACTCGATCAGTTGGTTGTCGAGGATCTGCTGCCTGCCGGGTGGGAGATCGAGAATCCCAACCTGATGACCACATCCACGCCGGTCTGGCTGAGAAATCAGTCGGAACCTGCCCGATACCGCGACGCCCGCGATGACCGCATGCTGTTCTTCACCGGAGTCGTGGGCAGCCCATCGTATTTCCATTACGCCGCGCGCGCGGTCACTCCCGGCGTTTTCCGCCATCCGCCCCTCACGGTGTCCGGCATGTACGATCCGGAAATTCGCAGTGTGAGCGGGGGAGGGGAGGTACGAGTCACGCCGTGAACAAGGGACTCCATCGAGCGGCCCGGCTTGCGGGACACCTGCCCCGTCGGTGGCGGAGGCGGGTGGGCGCGATTCTGGGCGCGGGCGCGGCGGTGTGCGCGGTGGCGTGGCTGGCGGTGCGCCTCGTGCCGTTCCCCGACCAGGCCATGGCTCACTACCCGGCGTCGGTGGTGTTGACAGACCGGTTGGGGCAGCCCCTGCGCGTGTGGCTGGGCGAGGGGGACATCGATTGCCGCCCCTCGTATCGGCCCGATCCGTCGCACTGGGTGGTGCAGGCGCTGGTCGCCGCGGAGGACCGGCGGTTTTGGTCGCATGGCGGCGTGGACCTCCGGGCGGTGGCGCGCGCGCTGGCGCAGAATGTCTCCGCCGGGCGCACGGTGTCGGGAGCCTCGACGGTGTCCACGCAAGTCATCCGGCTGGTGGAGCCGCGTCCACGGCGATGGAGAGCCAAGGCGGTCGAGGCGTTTCGCGCGCTGCAGATGGAGCAGCGCTACGACAAGCGGACGATCCTGGCGCAGTACTTGAACCGCGCGCCGTTCGGCGGGAACATCGTCGGTATCGAGGCGGCCTCTTGGCGGTATTTCGGCAAGCGGCCCGCCGACCTCAGTCTGGCCGAGGCGGCGCTGCTGGCGGGCGTGCCGCAATCGCCGTCGCGCGGCCGGCCGGATCGCCATCCCGGCCGGGCCAAAAAGAGGCAGGCGTATGTGCTGGCGGGGATGCGGGCGTGCGGGTACATCACGGTGGCGCAGGAGACAGAGGCGCTGGCGCAGCCGGTTGTGGCGCGTCAATCACCCTATCCGTTCGACGCGCCGCACTTCACCGAATGGGTGGGGGCGGGCGCGAGCGTCGATGCGCAGGGCGTGGTGCGCACGACGCTGGACCCCGTGTGGCAGCAGCGGGCCGGGGAGATCTTGCGGCGGCATTTGCGCGACGGCGCGGTGCATGGCGGGGCCGTCGTGATGCTAGAGGTCCGGACGGGCGCGGTGCGGGCGATGGTGGGTTCGCCCGAATATGCGGCGCAGCCGGCGGGGCAGGTGAATGGCGCGTTGGCCGCGCGGTCCGCCGGGTCCACCCTGAAGCCGTTTGCGTATGCCATGGCCCTGGATCGCGGGTGGCTCACGCCCGGATCGGTTCTGACCGATGTGCCCGCGCGCTTCCGCGATTATGATCCGCAGAATTTTGATCCGCTGTTCCGCGGACGGGTCACCGCGCGCGACGCGCTGGTGCTGTCGTTGAACATGCCCGCCATTGAGGTTGTCAGGCGGGTGGGGCAGGCGCCGTTTTACGACACATTGAAGAGGCTGGGCCTGGCGACCCTGTCCAGACCGGCGGAGCAGTACGGGCTGGGCTTGGTCTTGGGCAACGGGGAGGTGCGGCTGCTCGATCTGGCCAATGCATACGCCTGTCTGGCGCGCGGCGGGGTGTATGCTCCAGTGCGGGTGCTGGAGGGAGACGAACAGGTGGCGACGGGGCGGCGGGTGTTCTCTCAAGAGGCGTGCTGGATACTGGCGGAGATGTTGAGCGGGGACGAGCGCGCCATGGACACGACTGGGCATGCGGCCGATGTACGGCTGCCGCGCATGGCATGGAAGACCGGCACCTCGGCGGGGCTGCGCGATGCGTGGGCGGTGGCGTACAATCCCGACGTGGTGATCGGCGTCTGGGTGGGGCGGCCGGACGGCGCGGGGTCGGACCAGTTGATCGGGCGGACGGCGGCGACGCCGATAGCGTGGGAGCTGTTTCGAAGCCTCTATCCCGACAACCAGAGTCCTTGGTATGATCGGCCGGCGGGCGTGACGGCGCGGCTGACGTGCGCGGTCAGCGGGCGTTTGCCGGGGTCGCACTGTGCGCCGGGCGTGGAGGACTGGGCGATTGAGCGGGTGACGCAGTGCGAACCGTGCGCGGGGCACGGCGGCCAGACCGTGCAGACCGGGATGGTGGGGCCGCTGGCAACCGGCCTGCGTGCGGCGGCGGGGTCATTGCGGATACTCACACCGGCGAGGGATAGCACGTTTCGCTGGATGAGCGATCTGGAGGCCGGGATGCAGCGGATTCCGCTCACGGCGACCGGACCGGGACCGGGCGAGCCGCTGCACTGGTTCGTGAATGACCGGCCCATCGGGGTGTCGCGTGCGGGCGAGCCGCTCTTCTGGCCCCTAGAACGCGGCGCTCACCAGATCGTCTGCAGCACCGCCCGCGGCGTCAGTGATCACATCCGCATCGTCGTGGAATAGGAATGCGTATCCGAGAATCAGGAAGGGATGGAGTCGTCAGCGGCCGCAGCATTTCTTAAACTTGCGACCGCTGCCGCAGGAGCAGGGGTCGTTGCGTCCGACATTGTTTGCGGCAGGCTGCGGATCAAACGCGCGGGGGGAAGGAGCGGGCGCGGGAGTCCGGTCGTCGAAGGACAGCCGCTCATCGGACGAGACTACGGGGCCGTCGCACGCGTCGCTCCATTCGGAATCGGCCGCCCGTCTCTTCGCCTCCGCCTGCAACCGATGCAGGACGCCGTGCGGTAACTGGGGGTAACGGGCGTCGTTTTCGCCGGCGTGCTCCCATGCCTGCAAGGATGCCTGGCGCGCGATGCGGGTCAGGGTCAGGGCGCGGCGCGGCGCCAGATGTGCCCGCGCCACCGCCTCCAGGCGGGAACGGAGTTCGACCGGGTGGAGGTTGCACGCATCCTCGGCAAGTTGCGCGACGACAAAGGAATCGAACGCCTCGCGGGCGTTCGTCGTGGCCAGCAGGGTGTCTAGGACATCCGCGTAGCAGCGGAGGGTCGCGGCATGTGCGAGCCCGCAACGGAGCGACAGGATGGGAATTGTGGTGGCCGCGACGACGCGGACGATCGATTCGGCTCGACGATCAAAGATCGTGTCGCGCAACGGGGCCAGGCCGCCGTCGCAGACAGCGACGATCATGGCTGCAATGTGGGCGAACGGACGATCACCTGCGCCCATTGCGTTGCGGAGGAACAACGGGTTTCGCAACAGGTTGAGCGCAAGCGGGTAGGCGCGCGTGTCGCGCCATTCGGCCAGCATCAGCAGGGCCGCGTGGCACCCCCTGGCGACATCGGAGGATAAACGCGTTTTGCGGCCGGTCGTCTCCTGCAGATAGCGCAACAGGCACGCCGCGCCCAGCGTGGGCTTCGCAACGGCCCACTCCAGCTCCAAGCGGCCGTTGCGCGCAAAGTTGTTGAGCGCCCATCTGGCGCTGGGGTACCAGGTGCGCACGTCGGCGGCGTTGACGGGCGCGTCAAGCGCATACGGCCCTGCAGGGGGAGGGCACAGCGTGATCTGATCGGGCAGCAGGAGGGCACGCGCCTCCGCCGGAGCGTCTTCCGCATCGGGATCTGCTTCGGCGGCGTCGGGGATCCGTTCGCCGGGAGTCTCGCGGCCCACCGTCGGGGTATCGGCGGGTGGAGGCGCATCGGCCGCCGGCGTTGGGGGCGGCGGCTCCGTCTGCGGCGCCACGCCTGCAGCCTGTGGCGGGTGCGCGGCGGGCTCGGCGGGTGGGGCGGGCTCGTCTTGCGCGGCAGAATGCGATTCGGTTGCGGGCGCCTGGGTGGCCGCGACGTCAGCGGTGCTGAGGGTGGCGGCAAGGGTCTTGCGCATGTCGATCAGATAGGATGCGAAATGGGCGAGGCGATTGTTGTCATGCTCGCAAGCAAGCGCGTCGATGTGCAGCAGATCGAGCACGTTGACCCAGGCGTCGCCCTGTTCGAAATCCATGCACGGATTGGGGATGTAGAACCCGCGGCTGATGCGGAGGAAGAGGCAGCGGCTGCCGTAGGCCTGGCGCGAGACCTCATGGCCGGCGAGCGCCGCCGTGATGGCCTGCCGCGAGCGGCGGCGCGCGGGGATGACGGCCTCGGGGAATCCTTCAAGCGCATGGACGAAATCACCGGTCTCGAAGCCGGGCGTGTCCGTCTTGATCTTCGTGCGCAGGATCGTCTCGAACAGGGCGAGCATCGCGTGCAGGAGGAAGAATTCCATGCGGTGGCTATCGATCTTGACCAGGCGCGCGCCGATGCGCACGGTGAGCGCGGGCGGGCAGATGTGCGGGTAGAGGATGCCGAGGGTGTTCTTCGCGTATTGCGGATTCAGGAACGCGGCCCGCAGCGCCAGTTGCAGCGGGATTCGGCCCCAGTTGTCGGTCGCGAAGAGGCTGGCGCCGCGCCGCACGAGTTCCGCAGCGAGGGGTTCGATGCCCAGTTGCGTGGCGAGTATCAGCGGCGTCTGGTTCAGCGGATTGCGGAAGTCGGCGCCGTACTGCTCCGTCTTGCGCAGCAGATCGCGGAACCCGCGCTGGTGGTAGTCCGCGCCATGCCGCTGCTGGGCGTGGGTGCGCGCGATCTCGGGCTGTGTGGCGGGCTTGAAACCGGCGCGGACGAGGGCGTGCAGGAGGGGCGTGACGGTGTAGGTCGCCGCGTAATCGAGCAGCAGCCGCTGGGTCTTCAGGTTGCACCGGGAGGTATCCAGCGCCTCGCGCGCCAGGTCGCCGACGGAAGCCGGCGTGAGCACCCGCCAGGGTACGGGCTCCATGTGCAGGATGGTGCGGCGGATGGCCTCGACTTGATCGGTCTTCCCCTGGCGCTCGAGCCGCAACGCCTCTTCCCGCCACTCTGCGTCGCTGGAGGACTGCACGGCCAGGTCGCCGGTGCCGGCGTCCGCGCGCAGATTCAGCAACCGCAGCAGCGGGTGGTCGCTCTCGCGCTCCAGGACGTACACGTTGGCGATCGCCCGCGTGAGGGCCACGTAGAGGGCGTTGATGAAGAACTTGCAGGCGTCGAGCGACTTGTCGCTCTTGTCGCGCGCCCGGCCATAGGCGTAGTCGGCCTGCAGATCGGCTGCAGTGACGCCTTCGGCGATCTCGCGGAAGGCGCGCGACTGGCCGGAGACGAAGCCGGGCATGATGATGTTCTCGTATTCCAGCCCCTTGGCCTCGCGCACGCTGAAGACGAGGGGGGTGCGGAAGACGCGCCGTGCCTCATCCTTGTCCTCCTCGCGCATCACGATGACGGCGAAGCGCGCCGAGCGGCCGGTCTTGCGGTCGAGATCGCGGCGGGCGTCGTCGGTGTCGTGCAGGAAGGTCACGCCGCCCGCCCGGTCGGAGACGGGGTTGATGAGGTAGTGGCTCTCGCGGTCGATCGAGCCGAAGCGCGCGTGCTTGATGCGCAGCAGGCGGTTGGCCACTTCGGTGACCGCCGGCGCATTGCGGTAGTTGGCGTTGAGGATGCGCACCACGTCTCCCCGCGCGTCCGAGCGGTGGTCGTGAAAAAAGCTCTTCACGCCGGCCCACGAGAAGAAGTTCGGGTGGACGATCTGGTTGGCATCGCCGCAGAGGACGAACTGGCTGGCCTGGCGCAGGGACTTGAGCACCAGGCTGAGCTGCACGGCGGTCATGTCCTGCACCTCGTCGGCGACCACGAAGTCGTAGGCGGGGCGGCAGCGGGCGTGGTGCGCGTGGCAGACGAGGTTCAGGTCGTAGCACCCGCTGACGGGCAGGAAGGCGAGATAGCGGCAAAACAGGTCATAAACGGCTGGCCGCACCTCCGCAGGAAAGATGGACCGCCGGACGCCCAGTGACAGGTAATCCTCCCGCGACAGGTGGGGGCGGTCGGGCGCGGCGCCGGAGATGACGCCGTTGAACTCTTCGTAGAGCGCGTGCGTGTCCTTGACCGGGCATGCGCCGCGGTAGCGGCCGAACCACGCGGCGAAGGCCGCGAAGGTCATCGGCTTGCCTTCGGGAACGCCGATTGACTGAACAAACTCCGCGAACGAGAGGAACGAGACCTCCTGGCCGTCGTTCTCGTAATGGTGGGCGTAGTAGATCGTCCGCGCGTTGTCCACGAGATAGGGAGAGTGCGTGACGTAGAGGACCTCGCCGGGGAGCTGCCGCAGCTTCTCCAGCGTCAGGACGGTCTTGCCGCTGCCAGCGGAACCGATGAGGATGAGGGGCGGACGCTGCAGCAGCGCGGCGTCCTGTTCGGGGTCGAACGAGAGGATGCGGTCGAGCACGTGAAACCGCGACACGGTGGGATTCACGTAGGGGAGGGGGACGGCGTCCTCCGCGCGCAACGCGGTCGGATCGGCGAGCGGCTGAAGCTGCGCCTCGTCGATACGCGCGCCCCGCAGGAAGCGCGACGACTCATAGGCGTGGTTGCGCACGACCTCCAACAGCAGCAGACACCGCTCGCCACGGCAGGCGCCGAAGCGGAAGATCAGCCGATCAGACGCCGAGAGGCGGGCGCGGTAATAGGGCCCTGGGGTTAGCTTCTTGACCTCCGCCGCCGCGAAGTTGCCGGCTTCGAGCTGCGCTGCGGTGCGGGTGAAAGCGCTCTCCAGACCGGTGTAATCCAACGAATTGTGACGAAGTACGCGCATGGGGATGGTGTCGCTGCAGAAGTGTCGACGCATCGGCGGTGGGAGAGCCTTTCGATCACGCGTCAAAACTCCCGGAACGCAGCAAACATTAGCAATCTTGCGGGACTTTGTCCATCCAAGAAAGGAGGTAGACGCGACGTTTCGTCACGTCACGGGTGGCGAGCGGGCCGGTGACGCGACGAGGACTTAGCGTCTGCTGAAGGCATCTCCATTGAGACGTTTGCAAAACCCGTGGAAGCGCCGTCCTTTGGCATGGCGACAGCGATTCAGTTTTCAGGGGACCCGGACAGGTGGAACGGCAGGCCGGGCAGGCCGGTGGAGACGGGGTTTGAACCGAGGATGGAGTTGCTGGGTTAGGCCAGATCAATCAGGCTGAGGGAATCAATCAGGATGCTGACGTCGTCCTGCGTCACGCGAAGAAAACCGGCATCAACCGAAAAGACAATGGGATTCGCGCCGGGTTTCTCAATGCGGATGATTCCTTTGACAACCCGCGCCAGCACGGGAATATGGCCCGGGTAAACCTGCATCTCGCCGTTCTCCGCCGGAATCGTAACCGACAGAGCCGGTCCATCGTAGGCGACTTCCTTCGGCGTAATGACCTTTACTTTGAACAGTTCAGACATGGTCACAAGCCCTCGACTATTTCCTCGATGCCGCCCTTCATGTAAAAATTGGATTCCGGCACGGCATCGTGCTGGCCTTCCAGGATTTCCTTGAATCCGCGCACCGTCTCCTGCACGGGCACCAGCCGGCCCGGCCGCCCGGTGAAGACCTCGGCAACCGTGAACGGCTGGCTCAGGAATTTCTGGATACGGCGGGCGCGGTTGACGATCACCTTGTCCTCGTTGGAGAGTTCATCCATGCCCAGGATGGCAATGATGTCCTGCAGCTCCTTGTACCGCTGCAGCACGGCCTGCACGCCCCGCGCCGTGTTGTAATGCGCTTCGCCGACGATTTCCGGAGCCAGCGCACGCGAGTTCGATGCCAGCGGGTCAACTGCCGGAAAGATCCCTTGTGCCGTCAGCGCGCGATCCAGCACGATGGTGGCATCGAGGTGTGCAAACGTCGTGGCCGGCGCGGGATCCGTCAGGTCGTCGGCGGGCACATAGACCGCTTGGAACGAGGTGATGGAACCCGAGTGCGTGGACGTGATCCGCTCCTGCAGCGCGCCCATTTCCGTCGAGAGCGTGGGCTGGTACCCCACGGCGCTGGGCGTGCGTCCGAGTAGGGCCGATACTTCGGCCCCGGCTTGAGAAAATCGGAAGATGTTGTCGATGAAGAGCAGGACATCCTGAAACTTCTCGTCACGGAAATATTCCGCCACCGTCAGGGCCGTCAGCGCCACGCGCATGCGTGCGCCTGGCGGCTCGTTCATCTGACCGTAGACCAGCGCCACTTTTGATTGTTCCAGATCGGCCTGATTGATCACGCCCGCGGCCGACATCTCGTGGTAGAGGTCATTGCCTTCGCGCGACCGCTCGCCCACGCCGGCAAACACCGAATACCCGCCATGCTGCTTGGCGATGTTGTTGATCAATTCGTTGATCACGACGGTCTTGCCCACGCCCGCGCCGCCGAACGCACCAACCTTGCCGCCCTTCAAAAAGGGGCAGATCAGGTCAATCACCTTGATGCCCGTTGTCAACACTTCCGGCTTGGTCGCCTGCTCGGTCAGCGCCGGGGGATGCCGGTGAATGGGAAGCCGTTTCTCCGCCTGAATCTCGCCACGATCATCAACGGGGTCGCCGATGACGTTCATAATCCGTCCCATCACGCCCTGGCCAACCGGAATGGTAATCGGAGCGCCGGTCGGTGTGACCCGCATGCCGCGCTGCAGCCCCTCGGCCGCGCCCATGGCGATGGTGCGCACCCAGTGTCCGCCGACGTGCTGCTGCACTTCCAGTACCAGCTTGCGCACCTTGCCGCTGGCCTCAACCTGCTCCACTACCAGCGCTTCATAGATGCCCGGAAGATCGGCCGCGCTCTCAAACGCCACGTCCACCACCGGCCCGATCACCTGCACGATTATTCCCTGTTTCATTATTCCGCCTCGTTTTCAAACCTGACTGTGTTGTCAAACCCTGCCGTCCGGCTAGCCGTCCATTCCGGCGGCGCTGCCGATTTCCAAGAGTTCCTTCGTGATGGATGCCTGACGCAGATTGTTATGCACCAATTGCAAGGCGCTGTTCATGTCCCGCGCGTTGTCCGTGGCCTGTTTCATCGACACCATGCGCGCGCTGTGTTCGCTCGCGCGGACCTCGCGCATGATCTGGAGAAGCTGGTAATCCAGACTGCGCAACAGGAGCGATTCACAGACCGTGTTGACCGTGGGCTCGAATTCGAATTCAACGATGTTGTCATTGCCGCCCTTCTGCATTTCGGCAATTTTTGTGCGCTTCAGCGATTCGGGCATCAGGTCGAAAAACTCTTGTGATTGCCCCGCAGGGAGGAAGCGCCAGGTCAGCGGAACCTGCTTGAAGGTGGAAACATAATCGCTGAACACAATGTCGGCGCTGTCGATCTCATCATCCATGAAAAGCTGCGTCACGAACCGGCCGACCATTCGCGCTTCGGAAAGCTTCGGCTGATCGCTGTAGTTAAAGTCGACAATCAGCAACCGACCCGTTTTCTGAACAAATTGAGCCGCCTTCGCTCCGATTGTGACAAACAGCGTGGTGTCGCGGTCATATTTGGCGACTTCACGAAAAATGTTGCTGTTGAGCGAGCCGCACAAGCCGCGATCCGTGCCGACCAGGATGATCAGCTTGCGGGTGCCATTCCGGTTTTCCATCAGCCCGTGTTGATACGCGCCAGCATGTTGCGTCGCCTGGGTCAGAATCTCGTTGAGCATGTCGGCGTAGGGAATGCCGAGCAACGCGGCCTGCTGGGCGCGCTTCATTTTTGAGATCGACACCATCTGCATGGCCTTGGTGATCTTGGCCATGGATTGAATCGCCTTGATGCGGCGGCGTATGTCGCGTAAAGTCGCCATGGCTGTCCGTCAGTTAAGACCTTGATATTCGGTGACTGCGTCCTCGAGGGCCTTCCGGATTTCCGGCGTCAGTCGTTTTTCCCGCGCGATGTCCAGCAGCAGTTCCTTGCGGCGCATCCGGATGAAATCGAGGAATTTGGATCGGACCTCGCGCGTCTTTTCCACGGGCGTGCTTTCAAAGAATCCCTGCTGGGCGGCCCACAACTGAACCACCTCCTCCTCCATCGAGAAGGGGCTGTATTGAACCTGCTTGAATAATTCGGTGATGCGCCGGCCATGCTCGATCATCGCGACGGTCTTAGAATCCAGATCCGATCCGAACTGCGCGAATTCTTTCAGCTCGTAATATTGCGCCAGTTCCAATTTGACCTTACCGGCCACTTCCTTCATGGCCTTGGTCTGGGCCGCGGAGCCGACGCGCGACACGGAAATGCCAATCGACAGGGCGGGCCGTATCCCCTGATGGAACAGGTCGCTCTCCAGGTAAATCTGCCCGTCGGTGATGGAGATCACATTGGTTGGAATATAGGCGGCCACGTCGCCGGTCTGTGTCTCAATGATCGGCAGCGAGGTGAGCGTGCCGCCGCCGCAGGTTTTGGACATGCAGGCCGAGCGTTCCAGCAGTCGGCTATGCAGATAGAAGATGTCGCCCGGATACGCTTCGCGTCCGGAAGGCCGGCGCAACACCAGCGACATCTGCCGGTAGGCCACCGCATGTTTGGAGAGGTCGTCATAGACCACCAACGCGTCCATGCCGTGATCCATGAACCATTCGCCGATGGCCGTGCCACTGAACGGCGCCAGGTATTGCATCGCCGCCGAATCAGACGCCGTGGCCGCCACGATCACGGTGTATTTCAACGCGCCTTGCTCCTCCAGCACGCGTATCACCTGGGCCACGCTCGACTGCCGCTGTCCGATCGCGACATAGACGGAAAACACCGGATAGGCGTTGGTGTCAACGGCGATTTCGGCCTCGCGATTCAGCCTCGCCTGATTGATG
>JBIJDW010000203.1:0-5963 GCA_044343885.1 Kiritimatiellia bacterium | reverse complement strand
ATCGAAGTGATTCATTAGAAGGAGTTTTCATGGCACCAGACCGTGACACGGCCGTTTTTAATGCGGCCTTTCAGGCCCTGCCGGCCATTTTCTGCGAGCGCGTTCCCGACTGTGCACTGATCCTCGGGTCGGGCTGGGGCGAGGCGCTCGCGCCTGAAAGCATTCTGGCTCGCGTCCCGTATGCGGACATCCCCGGTCTCGGTGCCAGCACGGTGTCGGGCCATTCGGGCGAGCTGCTCCTCTGCACGTTGGCCGGTCGGCGCGTGGTGGCCTTTTGCGGCCGCCGCCACGGGTACGAGGGCCACGGCTGGACGCCCGTGGTCCTGCCGGTCGAGATCATCCGCCGTCTCGGCTGTCAGACCCTGCTGATCACCAACGCCGCAGGCGGTATTACCCCCACGCTCAGACCCGGCAGCATCATCGCCCTCACCGACCACATCAACCTCTCCGGCCTCTCGCCGCTGACCGGCCCCGTCGTTCCGGGCTGGGGTCCGCGCTTCCCCGACCAGACCGCCGTTTACACGCCCCTGCTTCGCAATCGGCTCCATGCCGCCGCTGCCGAGATCGGATTGGATCTGACGGACGGCGTCTACATCTTCTCTCCCGGCCCTGCCTACGAAACCCCGGCCGAAATTCGCGCGTTCGCCGCCCTCGGGGCCGATGTCGTCGGCATGTCCACCGTGCCCGAGGCGATGGTCGCCCATGCCGCTGGCATCGGCGTCGCCGCCGTCAGTTGCGTCACCAACATGGCCGCCGGAACCGGCGGTCGGTCCCTCTCCCACGCCGAGGTCATTGCCGAAATGCAGCGCGTCCAGCCCCAGCTCGCCCGTCTCATCCGCGAATTTGTCCGACGTTGATTGCCATGCAGACACAACACAAACCTGATCGAATCCCGGTGATCACTGGCTTGGGCGCCGTCACGCCAGTCGCCGTGACTGTGGCCGGCCTGTGGGACGCGCTTCTGGCAGGCGCCGAAGGCGTTTCGATTCTGGACCGCTTTGACACGGGAGGGCTGGCCTGCACCCGCGCCGGGCTGATTCGCGGCTACGCGTCGCCGCCCGCCGCCCGGCCGCCTGCGAGCCTGGCCGAGGCTTTTGCCCGCGGCGCTGCCGCCGAGGCCGTGGCGCAGGCTGGCCTTTTGCCGGGCGATGGTGCGACGGTGATCGCCGCCTCGAATTTCGGCGCACTCGACACCGGCGAGGAGGCGCTGGGCGCCGCCGCCTCCGACCTGCGCCGCGCCAGCCTTGCGCACGGCTCGGTCACCTGCGGCGTCGCCGACAGCCTCGGCCTCGGCGGACCGCCGGTCACCCTGTCGCTCTCCTGCGCCTCGGGCGCGGCGGCCATCGCCTACGTCGCCGGACGCATCAGCCGCGGTGACCTGGATCGCGCCGTGGTCATCGGCTTCGACGCCATCTCGCGCTGCGCCTGGTCGGGGCTTTGCTCCCTACGCACGATGACTTCGGATGCCGTCCGGCCCTTCGATCTCAACCGCTCCGGCACGATTTTCTCCGAAGGCGCCGCAGCCCTGGTCATCGAATCAGCCGCCTCGGCCGCCCGCCGTGGCGCCGTCCCGCTCGCCCGCCTGCTCGGCTGGGCAACCGGCAACAACGGATTTCACATGACCGCTCCTGCGCCTCTGGGCGCGGGTTCCGCGCAGGTCATGCGCGAGGCGCTTTTGCGCGCGGGCGTTTCGCCGGATGCAGTGGGTCATTTCAATGCGCATGGGACGGGCACGAAACCGAACGACGTCACCGAATTCCAGGCACTTGAGACCGTCTTCGGCGCACGCGCACGCACTCTCCCGGTCACGGCCAACAAGGCCGCACTCGGCCACATGCTCGGCGCGGCAGGCGCGATCGAGGCCGTGATTGCCGTGCTCACACTGCTGCGCCAGACGATTCCGCCGACCCTCCATTTCGAGACCCCCGACCCCGCGTGTCCGGTCAACCTGATCACCGCCCCGCACGCCGCCGCGCTGGACCTCGTGCTCTCCAATTCCGCCGGGTTCGGCGGCTGCAACGCCGCCCTGCTGCTGGCGCAAGGATAGGCGCCGGGCCGGTGACATCCGAGGATCAAACAGGCGTGCAGCAATTCTAATTATGACAGCCGCTATCGGGATCCAAATCGGGATCGGGACCGAAATCGACGAGAAAGCAAGGATTTCGATCCCGATAGCGATAGCGATTTCGATTTCGACTGTACAGATGTGCCATAATTAGAATTGCTGAACAGGCGTGACACCGCACGGCTTTTAGGCCATAATAACCCCTAATCACGGCATTCCAAACCAGGGGGCAACATGGCGGCACGGATTTCAACGCGAAAGCGGAAGACACGCGAGACCGATATTACGGTCACGCTGAATCTGGATGGTGCCGGCGTCTCGCGGATCGACACCGGCATCGGGTTCTTCAACCACATGCTGGAGTTGTTTGCGCGCCACGCGCTGGTCGACCTCGATGTGGTTGCCACGGGCGATACCGATGTGGATTATCATCACACGGTCGAGGATATCGGACTGGTTTTGGGCGGCTGCATCGACGAGGCGCTTGGCGCCCGCGCCGGTATTCGACGCTATGGATTCTCGGCCCTTCCGATGGATGAGACCTTGAGCGAGGTGGCTGTCGATCTGGGCGGACGCCCCTATCTGGTTTTCAACAGCGGGATGAAGCAGCAAAAGGTGCGCGATTTTGACGTGCAGTTGCTGGAGGAGTTCTTTCGCGCCGTCAGCGTTCAGGCGCGTCTGAACCTGCACATCAATCATCGCTATGGCGAGGATGCGCACCACGTCTGCGAGTCGGTCTTTAAGGGCTTTGCCCGCGCCCTGCGGCAGGCGGTCGAAAACGATCCGCGCGAGACCGGTGTCCCGTCAAGCAAGGGGACGCTCTAACATGGTCATTCTGCCGGCGATTGATTTGCAGGGCGGCCGGTGCGTGCGGCTGCGCCAGGGGCGTGCGGAGGATGCCACGGTTTATTCCGACGACCCCGTGGCCATGGCCTGTCGCTGGCGCGAGCAGGGGGCGGAGCAACTCCATGTGGTCGATCTGGACGGCGCCTTCGCGGGCCGCCCGGCGCACGCTGGCGTGATCGAGCAGATTGTCCGCACCTCCGGGCTTGCGGTCGAAGTCGGCGGCGGGCTGCGCACCGACGAGGCCGTCGACGATCTCGTCCGAGCCGGCGTGTCGCGGGCGATTCTCGGCACGCGCGCCTGGGAAGACCCCGCCGCGCTGGAACGGTTGGTGGCGCGTTTTGGCGGACACATCGCCGTGGGCATCGACGCCCGCGACGGCTTTGTCCAGATCCGGGGCTGGGTGGAGACCACCGGCGTGCGGGCCACCGAGCTGGCCCGGCGGGCCGAGGCCGCTGGCGTCGCGACGATCATCTACACCGACACCGCCACCGACGGCATGCTCGGCGGACCCAACCTCACGCAACTCGACCAGATCTGCGCCACCGTGCCGCGGTGCCGGATCATCGCCTCGGGCGGCGTGAGCGCCCCGGAGCATATTCGCGCCCTGCAGGCGTTGGGGCGAGACAACCTGTACGGCGCGATTGTCGGCAAGGCGCTTTATGACGGCAAAACCACGCTCGCCGAGCTTCTGGCTGCGGCAAGCTGAGATGAGGACACATGTTAAATAACATCCGGTTGACCCGGTTGCAGAACGGCTTGATGGTGGCGACGGCGCCGCAGCCCGATGCGGAGAGCGCGGGCGTTGGGATCTGGATTCGCGTCGGCGGCCGCTACGAGCGCCCCGAGACGACGGGCGCGAGCCATTTCATCGAGCATCTGTTGTTCAAGGGAACGCCGACACGAAGCGCCCAGGCGATTTCACAGGCGGTCGAAGGGCGAGGCGGCTACCTGAACGCCTACACGCAGGAGGAATGCACCTGCTACTATGCGCGTCTGCCGCATGAATACCAGTTCGAGGCGTTTGACGTTCTGGCCGACATGTACCTCCACGCCAAGCTCGCCCCCGGCGACGTGGATCGCGAGCGGGCTGTGATCCTGGAGGAGCTGAAGATGTATCGCGACCAGCCGCAGGCGGTGGTGCAAGAGCAACTGGCCGAGGCCGTGTGGGCCGGGCACCCCATCGGCGTGCCACTGGTGGGCAATGAGATTTCGCTGGCGGGGCTGACGCGCGACGCGCTCGACGCCTTCCGCCGCAGCCACTACCAGCCCGGTCGGACGATCGTGGTGTTTGCCGGGCGCGTCGATCATGATGCCTGCGTCGCGCGCGTCGAGAACAGCCTCGCCAAGCTGCGCGGCGGCGCCGCCGTGCGGTTCCGTCCGGTCACCGCAAAGACCCGGCAGGAGAAGATCCGCCTCGTCCGGCGCGAAATTGAGCAGGTGCATGCCGCGATCGGCTTTCGTATTCCCTTCAGCCGCCATGACCGCCGCCGGGTTGCGTTGCGGATGCTCAATACCCTGCTGGGGGAGAACATGAGTTCGCGCCTCTTTCAGGTGGTGCGCGAGCGGCATGGTCTGGCCTATTCGATCCACTCCAACTACCAGTTGTTCGACGATACCGGCCTGCTGGTCATCAGCGCCGGGCTCGACAGTGCCCGGGCGGATCACGCGACCCGTTTGATCGCCCGCGAGATCGCCCGCGTCTGTGAAAAGGCCGTTGGTGCGGCCGAGTTGCGGCGCACCAAGGACTACCTGCTCGGGTCGTTCAGGCTCGGGCTCGAGGGAACGAGCGGCCGGCTTTCGTGGGTGGGGGAGTCGCTCGCCCAGTACGGCCGGCTGCTCGATCCGGACGAGTTCATCGGCCTCGTCCGGTCCACCACGGCCGAGGATGTGCGGGCGGTCGCCGAGACCGTGTTTGACCCGCAGCGGATGACCCTCTCGCTGGTGGTGCCGCAGAAGCACCCACTCGACGAGGCCGCCTGGTTGAAGACGTTGCGGTAACGGAGTGATGGTATGGCGAATGTATTGGATACGCTGAAGAGTCGTTTGCTCTTTGAGGCAATGACCGCGCCGGAGCTGGCGGCTGCGCTCGACAAGCCGATGACCGTGTATGCCGGTTTTGACCCGTCGTGCGACAGTCTGCAGGCCGGCAATTACGTGACCATCATGGCGCTTTCCCATTTCCAGCGCGCTGGCCATCGCGTGATCGCCGTGGTCGGTGGTGCGACGGGGCTGATCGGCGACCCCTCCGGGAAGTCATCCGAACGCAATTTGCTGACGGATGAGCAGGTGCGTCACAACCTCGAAGGGATCAAGGAGAATCTGTCGCGATTCCTCGCGTTCGACACCGGCCCGAATCCGGCGACTATGGTCAATAATTACGACTGGCACAAGGATTTCACGTTTGTTTCGCTGTTGCGCGATGTGGGCCGTCACTTTCGCGTGAATCAGATGCTGGCCAAGGAGTCGGTCAAGCGGCGTCTGGAGTCCCAGGACGGCATCTCCTTCACCGAGTTCTGCTACCAGATCCTCCAGGGCTACGATTTTCTCCACCTCTTCCGCGAGGCCGGCTGCCGCCTGCAGATCGGCGGCTCCGATCAATGGGGTAACATTACAGCCGGCACGGAGCTGATCCGCCGTGTCGAGGGCGCCGACAGCTATGGACTGATCTTCCCGCTGGTGTGCGACAGTCAGGGCCGAAAATTCGGCAAGAGCGAAGGCAACGCGATCTACCTCGACCACCGCCGCACCTCGTATTACGAATTCTATCAGTTCTTCCTGCGAACGCTGGATGCCGATGTGATCCGCTTCCTCCGTATCTTCACGTTTCTGCCGGAAGAAGAGCTGCGCCGTCTCGAAGGCGAGGTCACGGCCGCACCGGAGAAGCGCGAGGCGCAGCGGATGCTGGCCGAACATCTCACCCGCGCAGTCCACGGCGAGCACGGGCTGGCCGTCGCGCAGCGGGCGAGCGATGTCCTCTTCGGCGGCTCGTTCGACGGGCTGGCCGCCTCCGACCTGCTGGCGGTCTTCGCCAACGTTCCCTCGTCCGAACTCC
>JBIJDW010000337.1:0-3742 GCA_044343885.1 Kiritimatiellia bacterium | reverse complement strand
TCGTACACGGCTGAGACGCGTTCGGGTGACGACGGCCGGTTTCTGACCCGCCTGCCTCCGATGCCCGCCGGCGGCCCCTATGAACTGGATGTCAACACGCCCGACCCCGACGCCCATGTGCGGCTCACAAACGTGATGGTGGGCGAAGTGTGGGTGTGTTCCGGACAGTCCAACATGGAATGGCCGGTCAGCCAGACCGACTTCGACGTGCAGACGCTGACAGCGGCAGACCGTGACATCCGTTCGCTACGGGTGCCGCAACGCACGTTGCTCGGCCACCAGTCGGATGTAGAGGCGGCCTGGCAGATCGCAAGCCCGGAGACCGTCGCCGGTTTCACGGCAGTCGGGTTTTTCTTTGGCCGGCGCCTGGCACGCGAGCTGGGCGTGGCCGTCGGGCTGATCAATGCGTCATGGGGCGGTACGCGGATCGAGACGTGGATCAGCCGCGAGGAGCTGGTCCTGCATGGCCGGACCCGCGACGAGGTGACGCGCTACGAGGCGTCAGTGGCTGGCGCCGAGTACTGGGGGCGGTTCGATCCGTTCGAGCCCGACAGCCAGCAGGCGCGGGACCGGCAGCTTGGACTCAACTACCCCCGCGACCCGGGCAACACCGGCGCGGCCAACGGATGGGCCGATGCCGCGCATGACGACCGGGCGTGGGAATCGATGATCCAGCCCGGCTCCTGGCTGCTCGCCGGCCATGCAACCAACGGCGTGTTCTGGTTTCGCCGAGACGTCACAATACCCGCTGAATGGGCGGGGAAGGATCTCGCGCTGGGCCTGGGGGCGATCGACAAGCAGGACATCACCTATTTCAACGGCGAGCAGGTGGGCGCAACGGGCCAGCATCTTGAAGAACAGCATTGGTGCGTCCCGCGCAGCTACACCGTTCCGGGACGACTCGTTAAGGCCGGACGTGCGGTCATCACGGTGCGCGTCTATTCGTTCATCTATGATGGCGGGATGATCGGGCCGCAGCAGAAGATGACCCTCGGACCTGCGGACATGAGCGCGGAGCCGATCCCCCTGGCTGGCGTGTGGCGGATGAAGAGCGAGCACGAATTCGGGCTTGTGAAGCCGCAGACGCTGCCGGAGGGGCTGGGCAATCCTCAATCGCCCTACATGCTCAATGACAACATGATCCACCCGCTGATCCCGTACGCCATCCAAGGCGCGATCTGGTATCAGGGCGAGTCCAACGACAACATCAGCCGCGAATATGGCTGGATGCTGCGCGCGCTGATCCGCGACTGGCGCCGGGCGTGGGGTCAGGGCGATTTCACCTTCCTGACCGTGCAGTTGGCGAACTTCCATCAGCCGATGGCCTATCAAGCGAACAGCACCTGGGCGACAGTGCGTGAAGGGCAGATGTCGTCCCTGCAGGAGGCAAACACCGGCGTGGCGGTGGCCATCGATATCGGCGAACCCCACGATATCCATCCGCGCAACAAGCAGGACGTCGGTTCGCGCCTCGCGCAGTGGGCGCTGTCGCGCACGTACGGCAAGCCTCTGGTGCCATCGGGGCCGCTGTATCGCGACCACATCATCGCGGGCGACCGCATCCGTCTCCGGTTTGATCACACGGGCGGCGGGCTGGTGGCACGTGGCGGAGAGCTGAAGACGTTTGTGATCGCCGGTGCCGACGGAAAATTCATTCCGGCCGTGGCGGAAATCGAAGGTTCCTCGGTGTGGGTCCGCGCGCCCGACGTCCCGGAGCCTGTCGCTGTTCGCTACGCCTGGGCCGACAATCCGGATGGCTGCAACCTGTACAACCAAGAGGGGCTGCCGGCGTCGCCCTTCCGAACGGATGCGTGGTGAACCCTGCCTTTCCGTTTGTCTGCCCGCCCCTGCGCTTCCCTGACGAGTTGCCGATCACCGCGCACCGCGAGGCGATCGCCGATGCGCTGGCGCGCAGCCGCGTTCTGATCGTCTGCGGCGACACCGGATCGGGCAAGACCACTCAGCTCCCCAAAATCGCCCTCGCCGCCGGTCGCGGACGTCAGGGGCTGATCGGCGTCACCCAGCCCCGCCGCCTCGCGGCCGTCGCCATGGCCACCCGCGTCGCCGAGGAGTTCGGCGGCGAGCCGGGCGGCTTCGTCGGCGTCCAGCACCGCTTCGAGCGCCGGCTGTCGTCCGAGACGCGCATCAAGTTCATGACCGATGGCATTCTCCTAGCCGAGACCCGCCAGGACCGCCTGTTGCGCGCGTATGACACGCTGATCATCGACGAGGCGCACGAGCGCTCGCTCAACATTGACTTCCTCATCGGCATCCTGCGCGGCATCATTCCCCGCCGGCCCGACCTGCGCGTGGTCATCAGTTCCGCCACACTCGATGCCGAACGCTTCGCCGCCTTCTTTGCCGATCGCGGCGCGCCCGCCCCGGTCTTCACCATCCCCGGCCGCCTCTACCCGGTCGAGGTTCGCTACCGGCCCGCCGACGAGGAGGACGCACCCGACCTGCCGCGGATGATCGCCAACGCCGCCGACGAGCTGGCGGCCGACGCGCCGGGCGACGTGCTGGTTTTTCTTCCCGGCGAGCGCGACATCCGCGAGGCCGCCGACGTCCTATCCGGCCGCCGCCGCCCCGACACCGCCATCATCCCCCTGCTCGCCTCCCTGCCCGCAGGCGAGCAGCAGCGAGCCTTCAAGACCATCCCCGGCGTCCGTCGCATCATCCTCGCCACCAACGTCGCCGAAACCTCCGTTACCCTCCCCGGCATCCGCGCCGTGATCGACACCGGTCTCGCCCGCGTCCCGCGCTGGAACGCCCGCACCCGCGTCCAGCGCCTCCAAATCGAGGCGATCTCGCAGGCCTCGGCGAGCCAGCGCTCCGGGCGCTGCGGCCGCCTCGGTCCCGGCGTATGCATCCGTCTCTACAGCGCCGATGACTTGGCCAACCGTCCGCCCTACACCGACCCCGAGATCGTCCGATCCTCTCTCGCGGGCGTGATCCTGACCATGCTCGACCTGCGTCTGGGCGATATCGCCGCCTTTCCCTTCCTCGACCCGCCCCCGCACACCGCCATCCGCGACGGCCTGCGTGAGCTAATCGAACTCGGCGCCATCGGTCATCACGACACCCCGCCCGGCGCACTGCCCGACGACCCCGGGTCCCCGGCCGCGCTCACCCCGCTCGGTATTCACCTCGCCCGCCTGCCGCTCGAACCGCGCCTCGCCCGCATCCTTTTCGCCGCCGATGCCGAGAAAGCGCTGCGTCACGCGCTGATCGTGGTCGCCGCCCTCGAATGCGACGACCCCCGCCGCCGGCCGGTCGAAAAGCAGGCCGAGGCCGATGCCGCGCACGCCCAGTTCCTGACGCCCGCCTCCGACTTTTCGGCCCTGCTCCGCCTCTGGCGCTGGTACGACGATCAGGGCGGTTTCACCTCCAACACCACCGCCCGCCGTCTCTGCCGCGACCACTTCCTCTCGTTCCCGCGGATGCGCGAATGGCGCGACCTGCGCGATCAGCTCGAACGCCTGGTACGTCCACTCGGACTCGACCCGGCCACCGAGGCCGGCGGCGATGCGGGGCTTCATCGCGCCCTGCTGACGGGACTGCTCGGCCATATCGGCAAGCGCGATCCCGAGACCGGCGACTACCGCGGCGCCCATGGTCTGCGCTTCGCCCTCTTTCCCGGTTCGGGCCTCGCCAAGGCCGCGCGACAGGCGGGCAAGCGCAAGAAATCAGATCCCGCCGCCGACGCCGCGCCACCGACGCACCCCTCCCCCACAGCCCTGCC
>JBIJDW010000022.1:0-17438 GCA_044343885.1 Kiritimatiellia bacterium | reverse complement strand
CGATCCGGCGTGTCGGATCCCTGCTGGTGGACATTCACGGCCCGAATGACCACCAGTCGCTGCTCGATCCCGCCTTCCAGCTCGACCTGCTCGATAGCTTTGGCCGCTGCCAGTCGGCCCGCGCGGCCTATGACGAAGCCTGGCAGACCGTCGTGACGCTCGAACGCCGCCGCGCCGAACTCCTGGGGGGGGCCGCCGATACCGCCAGCGAGATCGACCGTCTCCAGTTTGTCATGGATGAACTGGCGGGCGCCCATCTGACCCCGGCGGACGACACCGATCTCATTCGCGAACACGCCGAAGCGGCCAATGCCGAGGCGATCCTGCAATCGGGCAACGCCCTCCTCGCCGGGCTGACCGACGGCGAAGGATCGGCCTTCGACACCCTCGCGGCTTTGCAGCACCGCCTGCTCGAATTGGGTCGCATTCTTCCCGAGGCCGAGGGCTGGCGCGCCGAATTGCAGTCCGCCGCCACCCAGGTGCAAGAACTCGGACGCACGATTGCCGGCTGCCTGCAACGGATTGACGCCGATTCCGGCCGTCTGCAGCAGTTGGAAGAGCGGATGGCGCTGATACAGAAGCTTCGGCGAAAATACGGCGCCACCGTGCAGGACATGCTCGACACGCTGCAGATGACCCGTAATCGGCTCGACGATCTCGCCGCCCGAGACGAGCGGCTCGCGGGGCTGGACGCCGAGATCGCCACCGCCCTGACCGCCCGCGCCGCCCGCGCCGCCGTGCTATCCAAGGCCCGCGTCGCGGCCTCGGTCAGTCTCGCCCGTGCGATCACACGGGAGCTGCGCGACCTCGGCTTCCTCCGCGCCGGATTTGGCGTGGATGTCACCCCGGTGTCCCCACGTCCCGACGGCGCCGATGCCGTCTCCTTCGGTTTTGCGCCCAATCCCGGCGAGCCGATGCGCGCCCTGCGCGACATCGCATCGAGCGGCGAAATCGCCCGCGTCATGCTCGCCGTCAAGACGGTCCTAGCCCGGCACGACCGCATCCCGGTGCTGGTGTTTGATGAGATTGATGCCAACATCGGCGGCGAGGTGGGGCATGCCGTGGGCCGCAAGCTGCGCACCGTGGCCGCCACCCATCAGGTGCTCTGCATCACCCACCTGCCGCAGGTCGCGGTCTTTGGCGATGTCCATTTCGTGGTGAGCAAGGCGGTGCAGAAGAATCGCACGCTCACCCGCATCTCACCCGTGACCGACGAGGCGCGCGCCGAGGAGATTGCCCGTATGCTCGGCGGCAAGAACCTGACCTCCGTGACCCTCGAGCACGCCCGCAAGCTGCTGGAGACGACAGCGTAATAAAGGGCGGGATGGCCACAAAAAACACAAAAACGTTTGTCGCCTCTGCGGCGACGGTCGAGGCGCTTCTGGGGCGGCTCACGCAACAGATGCTGCGGCACCGGGGTGCCGATGGCGTCTGGGATGGCCATCTCTCCTCCAGCGCTTTGGCGACAGCGGTTGCGGCATTTGCGCTGCATCAGGTCGATCCGCGCGGGCATCGCCCGCAGGTCGGCCAGGCGCTGCGCTGGCTCGTCGATCATGCGAACGCCGACGGCGGCTGGGGCGATACGTCGCAAAGCTGCAGCCACCCCAGTACCACCCTGCTGTGCCGCGCAGCGCTCACGGCCGCCGATCCCGCCGATGCCGACTGTCGCGCGGCGCGGTGCGCGGCTGACGCCTGGATCGCCCGCCGGGCCGGATCGCTGGCGCCCGAGGCCATCGCCGACCTGGCGCTCACACGCTATGGCCGGGACCGGACGTTTTCAACGCCGATCCTTGTCATGTGCGCACAAGCGGGATTGCTGGGTCCCGCCGCCAGCGCCTGGTGCCACGTTCCGCCACTGCCGTTCGAGCTGGTCGCGATTCCCTCCCGCTGGTATCGCTTGGCCGGGCTGCCTGTCGTCAGCTACGCCCTGCCCGCGCTGATCGCCATGGGCCTGGCCCACCACCGCAACCGCCGCTCCCGCCTGCCGGGACTGGCTTGGCTCCGCCATGCGCTCACGCCGCTGGCGCTGCGCAGGCTCGCGCGTCTCCAACCAGCGTCGGGTGGCTTTCTCGAGGCCGCCCCACTGACCGGCTTCGTGGCCCTGTCGCTGTGCGCCGCCGGTGAAGCGAATTATCCGGTGGTCGGGCGCGCCGTCGGCTTTCTCACCGCAACGGTTCGCGCCGACGGAAGCTGGCCCATCGACACCAACCTGAAGACGTGGGTCACCACGCAGGCGGTGGAGGCGCTGGCCGAACTGCCGCAGTCCGACGTGGCTCGCCTATCGCAAGCCGGTGTTTTCACCCCGATCCGGGACTGGCTCGTGCGCACCCAGCACCGGGCACCGCACCCGTACACCGGCGCCGCACCCGGCGGTTGGGCCTGGACGGACCTGTCCGGCGGCGTGCCCGATGCGGACGATACGGCTGGCGCGCTGATCGCGCTGCGCCACCTGACCGGTTCGTCCGATTCCGCCGCATCCCACGCGGCCGAACACGGCCTGCGCTGGCTGCTCGATCTGCAAAATCGCGATGGCGGCCTGCCGACCTTCTGCCGCGGCTGGGGAAAATTGCCGTTCGACCGAAGCTGTCCCGACCTCACCGCGCACGCGGTAGCGGCGATGCGGGCGTGGTTCGATGCGTGTCCCCCGAAACTCCGCGCGCGTCTGCGCGTCGGCATGAAGCGGGCGCTCCGCTATCTCGAGCGGATGCAAAACCGGGACGGCAGTTGGACACCGCTCTGGTTCGGCAACGAACACGCGGTCCACTCCGAAAACCGCACCTACGGAACCGCCAAGGCCGTTTTGGCGTTGAGCCGGTTGGATGCCGCCGCCGACGCCGCCCGTCTGGCCGTGATGCTCGATGCGGCGGCCCGCTGGCTGCAAGCCAACCAGAACGACGATGGCGGGTGGGGCGGCGTCAAGGGCACGCCCTCGAGCATCGAGGAAACCGCCCTGGCGACGCACGCGCTGGCCGTCTTCCGGGCCGCGCCGGATGCGGCCATTCACGGCGGAATGGCCTGGCTGCAACGGAACATCCCGGAAGCAGAGGACTGGAAACCCGCACCCATCGGCTTGTATTTCGCCAGTCTGTGGTATTGGGAGCGCCTCTACCCGTTGATCTACGCACTTGGCGCCTGTGGCGCTGTGACGTCCGCATTCTCTTCATTACCGTCCGCTTGCCTTTCGCCTGCCGGAGTGGCAGAATACCCAACTGTATCGATGCCCCTGTGAATCTCCTCACCTCTAACCCCATGGACACGCCAGACCCGAACCCCGCCGACCCGGACAGCGACGCCGCGCTCATGGCCTTGGCGCGCGTGGATGATCGACATGCGTTTGCCGTGCTCGTGAGGCGCCATCAGAAAATGCTGCTGAACTTTTTCATTCGTTCGGGCGTTCAATACGATGCCGAAGATCTCGTGCAGCAGACGTTTCTGAGGCTTTACCGCTACCGGGACCGCTACCTGCCACGCGCGAAGTTCACGACGTTTCTGTTTCTGATGGCGAGGCAGGTCTGGATCGACGAACTGCGCAGACGATCGCGGACGGGGCGGCTGGCCGATGCGCTGGCGCGCGAGCCCGAACCGCCCAACGCCGCAGGCGGACCGCCTCTGGAGCGCGGCGGACTGGATATCGCCGACGCCGTGGCCGCGCTTCCGGAGGCGATGCGGCAGGTGGTCGAACTCGGCGTGTATCAGGACCTTCCCTATGCCGAAGTCGCCCACATCCTGGGCGTCCCGGAGGGAACGGTCAAGTCGCGGATGTTCAACGCGATCAGGATGCTGCGCGAGCGGTTGGAGGTCGGGCGTGCGTGAAGGGTGTCGACAAGAATGAGGTGGATGATGAAAAAAGAACCTGATGCGTTGACGGCGGACTGCCCTCATGCGGCCGAGGCAGTAGCCTGCGCCCTGAACCCGGCGAACGGTTCCGCCGCCAGCCGCGCGCACCGTGCCGCCTGTCCGGTCTGCAGGCGCGAAGCCGATGCCGCGCTCGCCATGGTCGTGCGGCTCCGCGGCGTGGCCGAAGCGGAGCCGTCGTCCGACCTGGCTGAACGCATCCTCGCGGCCCTGCCTTCCGCGCGCCACCGGCGTTTCATACTCTGGCGCCCCCTCGCGGCTGCCGCCGCTGCCGTCCTCCTGGCCAGCGCGCTCTGGTTCGCCGCCGATCGAATGCGCCGCGCCGCGCCCTCCGAGATGGGCCGCTGGCTCACCCGCACGCAACATCCGGATGGCGTGTGGCAACCGACGGACGTCGCAACTCCGACCGCTCCCTACACATCGGCACTCACCGCCCTCGCCGCCCTCGCGCTCGAGCGCATCGGTCCCGCGCACCGGGCGGCTGTCGATCGCGCAATCACCGCCCTCCTCGCCGCGCAGCAGCCGGATGGCGCTTTCGGTCCGTCCGGCAGTTGCCTCGCCTACAACCACGGTATGACCACCGCCGCCCTCCTCGCCATACGCCAGATCCGTCCATCGGCCATCGCGGAAGCCCCCTTGCGTATCGCCGTCGCCCGCATCCGCGCAACACAGGATGCCGCCGGCGCCTGGGGCTACGACACCGGCGACGCCCCCAACACGGCGATCACCGTGTGGCAGACCGACGCCCTCATACGCGCCCGTGCCATCGGCTGGGGCGACCCCGACGGACACCTCCGCAAAGCGATCCGATGGCTCCAGTCGCAGCAGGCTGGCGACGGCCGTTTCGCCTATGACCGCACGTCCGGGGGCCCCACCGCCACACTCGATGCCATGGGTTACGCCATCCTGCTCGAAGCTTCGCTCTCGGCCGACGACCATCGCGCCCTCGCCCGCCAGGCCGCTCAGACCTTGCGGGGCACGGCATCCCCAGGCCGGGCCGCCGACTTCTACCGCGATTATTTTATCGCGCGTGCCCTAGACGCTGCCGGTGATCGAGGTCGGGCCGACGCGCTCCGCCAGCGGATCGCCGCGCTCCAAGCCGCCGACGGCGCCTGGAACATCGCCGACCGCTGGACGCCGGTCGGCGGCGAGTTGTACGCCACCACGCTAGCGCTGCTCACACTGAATTAAGGGGGCATGCATGCATCGAATGGGTCCATTTCCGGGTTGCGGGCGGCGGCGACTGCTGGCTGCGGGCCTGGCGGCGGTGACTGCAGCGGCGTCTGCGGTTGCGGCGGTCGATCCGGCCACGGTGGCGGTCGTTGCGCAAGCCCTTCCAGCGGTCCAGCCCGCGCTGAGCCATACCGTCGGGCTGGGACGAACCGTGGTCGACATGCCGGTGCAGGCGATCCAGGTGTTGTATCTCCCCCTGGGCGTGGTCGAGTGCGTCGGTGCGCCCCTGCCCGGCGTGGGCTTCCTGTCGGGATTGAGACATATCGGCACAGGTATTCTGGCGCCCTTTCGTCTGGTGGGGGCCGTGCTCACATTTCCGGCTAAGCTGGTGGAGACAGTGGAGGCGGTCACCACGGTCGTCCCCCGTGCCGTGGGCGCCGCTGCCGGAGATTGACGGGCGCGGGCCATTGATGGTACCTTAACCCGCACAGACATGAGTATAGCCTTTTCAACAGAGACCCTTGGACAACTGATGTCCCGGTTATCGGTGCCGCAACGTTTGGAAATTCAGACGGTTTTGCGCATCCTTCAGGATGTCAATCTGGCGGGCAAGGCCTGCCTCGACATCGGCTTCGGTACGCCGGTTGCGGCACGCCTAGTGCGGATGTCGGGCGGCTTCTGGACATCCGTTGTGCGTCATGAGGGCGAGGTCGGGACGGCCGCGTCGTTTCTGGACGAAGATGTCGCGGCACCCGGTCCGGCAGGCGAACTGCCCTTCGAAGACAAGCAGTTCGACGTGGTCGTGGTCGGCCATGGCTGCCTGACGGGCGATCCGGCTGCCGACGCCATCGCCCTTCGCGAGTGCCACCGCATCCTGAAGATCGGCGGACTGATCGTGCTGACCGTCGAATTCAATAAGCCGCTCGGGATGGCCTACCTGCTCAACAGCCGCCGACTGGTGTCGCGCACCGGCGGGTGCTATTCCGAAGCCGCCATGTTTGATTTGATGAAGAGCGGGTTTGACGTGCTCGGCATCCGCCATTTCTGCCGTTTCTGGGTACAACTGGTGCGGCAGTGGGCCGACCGGCGGCAGCGGCAGTACGGCGAACATGACTCGCGGCTTTCGCTGACGAGCCTTCTCTATCCGCTGGCAGCCGGCCTGGACTTCCCTCTTTTCGGGTTCCGGGGCTATCTGCTGACGGCCTGTGGCCGGCGCAAGGGCTGGCGTCCGCGCGAGAAGCCGACCTTGAGCGACGGACGCAGCATCTCGGAGTGTGTGCTGCATAGCCTTGCGCGCTGAGGCGCGTGCAACGACGGAGCGAACGATGGGGACCACCCGGGCGGTGCGGGCCGAAAGCTGGCCGGACGCATTTGATTATGATCCTTCCGAAGGCACGCTGGAAATTCGCACGGCTGTTGGCGAGGCGGCGGTGTTTCCGGTGCGGTCCCAGGTCGCTGCAGACCCGTGGATGATCCGCTTCCTCGCACATCTGGACGGGGAACGGAATCTCTCGGGGCACACACTGGCGGGCTATCTGCAGGATGTCGGCCAGTTCGCGGCATTCGTCTGGCCCGACGAGAAGGAGCTTCCGCCATACGACTGGGCGCGGCCCGATCGGATGCGGGCGCGGCAGTTCCTAGTCGCCTTCCATCGCGCGGGGTGCGCGCCAGCCACGACACGGCGCAAGCTCGCGGCGTTGCGAACGTTCTACCGGTTCCTCATTCGCGAGGAATTGCTGGGCAAGAATCCCTTTTCCGGCCTGCGCGGTCCGCGCCGGGCGTTCGGCCTGCCGATTGTGCTCAACGAAGGCCAGGTCGCGTCCCTCCTGGCCGCGCCGGTGCGGGAACTCGAATTGCTGCAGGCTGGCGCGGCTGGCGGACTGCCCCCGGAAGCGGTTTACGCACGGCTGCGGGACGCCGCGTTGCTAGAAGTTCTCTACAGCACCGGTGGACGGGTGACCGAGGTGGCGGGGTTGCGGCTCGATCGGGTGAACCTGGCCGACGGCGTGGCGCGCGTGCTCGGCAAGGGGCGCAAGGAACGGCTGTGCGTGCTGGGACGTCCGGCCCGCGCGGCACTGGGCCGCGCGCTGGAGTTCGCCGAACGCCTCTGGCCGGAGGCGGCCGCCCGTGACGGCGTGCTGTTCCGCAACCTGCAGGGCGGCGTGCTGACGCCCCGCTCCATTGAGCGCAACCTGAAGCACTGGCTCGCGTCCGCCGGACTGCCCGACGCAATCACCCCACACAAATTGCGCCATTCGTTTGCCACGCATCTGCTGAACGCCGGCGCTGACTTGCGCAGCGTTCAGGAGCTGCTGGGGCACGCGAGCCTGTCGACCACGCAGATCTACACCCACGTCTCGATCGAACGGCTGAAAGAGGTTTATCGCAAATCCCATCCACGGGCCTAGACACTGGAAACAGAAACGGGAAGCACACGCATGCGCTGGTTTTTTTACAATCTATTTTTTGCGATCGGCTACACGGCGATGCTGCCGCACTTCCTGCTGCGGATGCGGCGACGCGGCGGCTACCGCGCCCGGTGGCGCGACCGCCTCGGCCGTTACGACGATGCGACGCAGCGGCGCCTGAACGCGGCAGACGGGCCGCGGCGCATCTGGATTCACGCCGTGAGCGTGGGCGAGGTGTATGTGGCGGGACAACTCATCCGCGAACTGCGCCGGCAGGCGCCGACGCTGCGCTTTGTCCTCAGCACCACCAGTTCGACCGGCTGGCGTGAAGCCGAGAAGCAGCTCGCCCCAGAGGACGTGCTCATCTACAATCCGCTCGACTTCCCCGGGTGCGTGCGCCGGGCGCTCGACGCGATCCGCCCCGAACGCTACATCCTGATCGAGTCGGAGATCTGGCCGAACCTGTTGCGCGCTTGCGCCGCGCGCGGCATTCCGGCCTATCTGGTCAACGCGCGCGTCTCCGACCGCTCGGCGCCGGGCTACCGCAGCCTCCGCCTGTGGTTCGGGCCGGTGCTGCGCAGCCTGCGGCTGATCCTGGCACAATCCGATCTCGACCGCCAGCGACTACTGGCGGCTGGCGCCGATCCCGCACGGACACGAGCCGTCGGCAGCGTCAAATTCGACGTGGCCGCACGGAACCCGGAAAAGGAATCTCTGGCGGCGGCGATTCTGGAGCAGGCGGATATGGGGCAAGACCGGGTGGTGCTCGTCGGCGGCTCCACCTGGCCGGGCGAGGAGGCGGCGCTGTTGGAAATTTACGCGCGGCTTCGGGCCGCTCAGCCCACCCTGAGGCTGGTTCTCGTTCCCCGGCATTTCGAGCGCGGGGATGCCGTCGCCGCCGAAATCGAACAGGCTGGGTTTGTTTGCATTCGTCGCAGCCGGTTAATGGCCGGAGCACCCCCCGCCGCAGACGGCACCGCCGTGCTGCTCGTCGACACCACGGGCGAGATGATGGGGTTCTACGGCAACGCCGACCTCGTATTCGTCGGCAAGAGCCTGTGCGCGCACGGCGCGCAAAACATGATCGAGCCGTGCCTGTGCGGCGTGGCGACGGTGGTCGGCCCCCACACCGAAAATTTCCGACCCGTGATGGCCGACCTGCTCGCCGCCGACGCCCTCATTCAGGTTCCCGATGCGGCGGCGCTGGAGCGCGAGCTGACCCGTCTGGCGGGCGATCCCGCCGCGCGCCGGGAGCTGGGGTGCCGGGCGGCGGCGGCAGTCAACCGTCGCCGCGGCGTGGTCGGCACCTGCGCCAGGCTTTTGCTGGGCTGAGGCCGGGATGGGCCTGTGATTGCGACGGTGCGTTTTCTGAAAAGCTGAAGTGAAGGGGCTATTGCCCTCTTAATCTTAATCCTAATCCTAATCTTAATATACTGGTGTAGAATGGATTACGATTACGATTATGATCGGAAGCATCGCTTAACTGAGCGCCATTCCGGCCCGTCCCGAAGCCACCCTTGGAGATGGGACCATCGGCGTCGGGGTCGGGGTCGGTATCGGTATCGATAAAACCAACGGAAATTCGACCCCGATTCCGATACCGACCCCGACCCCGATGACCCAATCGCCTCATCATTAGAATTGCTGTTCCTGTTGACACCGCCAATGTGACACGGTAATGTACCACGCATGAAAACAGCCACGATTCGGGGGATCTATGGGGATCGGGTGCTCTCCACGCCCGCCACCGAACGGGTATCCGAAGCTCGAGGTGAAATGTGACCGCATATGCTGACACGGGGTTCCGCTACGAGGAAATGATCCGCGAGTGGGTGCTGGGAAAGTTGGCGAGGACGTGCAGAGAGCCGGCTGGATGCCTCAAGCATCCGTTTATTGATCCCGGCGGCGGGTATGAAGGGAACCTGTGGGATTGGGATTCCTTCTGGTCGGTCTACGGCACGCTCAACCTGCTGGATCGGAACGGCGCGCTCAACGGGGTTCAGGGCGTTGCCGGTCGCCCGTGGATCGCGTATGCGGAGGGAAATATCGCCAACTTCTTCGATCATCAGGAAAAGGATGGCTATCTGCCGCCCTGTTTCCTGACGTGGTTGAAGGAGGATGCGTATGAGCTTGTGAAGCACCGCGAAGGCGTCATTCACAACATGCACAAACCGTTCCTCGCACGACAGATGGCGCTCATTTCCGGCTGGAAGAACGACCGGGCTTGGGCCGCGAAATACCAGGATGGCCTGACCGCGTATTTCACGCGCTACGAAGCGGACTACTTCAACACCAACTGTGGACTGTATGTCTGGGCCGACGATGTGATGATCGGCATGGACAACGATCCGGCCACGTTTGGTCGTCCGCGTTTCTCCACGGCGAACCTGTTCCTCAATAACTTCATGGTCGCCGAACTCCGCGCGGGCGCGTCACTGTTTGCCGCCTGGGGGGATGCGGCGCGTGCGGCTGTGTTGCTGGAGAAAGCAGAGAAGCTGGCCGCTGCCATCCGGGCCGAGTGCTGGGATCGCCGGGATCGGTTCTTCTACTCCGCAGACGTGGATGTCAAGACCCGCTCGTATCACTGGTACCACCAGGGGCTTGGCGTCTTCTGGAAGACCCTGCCGATCAAGATCCGCGTGTGGAGCGGTTTCCTCCCGATGTGGGCGGGTGTCGCCTCGGCGGAGGAAGCGGCGGCACTGGCGGAAGTGCATGCGCGGGATGAGAAGACGTTTCTCGCGCCGTACGGGATCTGCTCGCTGGCGATGGATGAGAAGATGTTCGATCTGCGGGAAACCAGCAACCCGTCCAACTGGCTCGGGCCGATCTGGCTGGTCGCGCAGTACTGCGTCTTCCGCGGCCTCCTGCGCTACGGATACCGCGAGCAGGCTACCGATCTCTGCGCCAGGTCCCTGCGCCTCCTGGGGCGCGATCTGGAGAAGACCGGCACGCTGCACGAATACTACAATCCGTTCACCGGCGAACCGGTGATGACCCCCGACTTCGTCAACTGGAACGTCCTGGTCCTCAACATGGCGGACGAACTGCGCGGCAAGCCGCCGATGGAGGATCTGCTGGCATGAAGAACAACAGCGCAAGTACGCCGCGCGAGCGAGTGCTATCGGCACTGAGCCATCGCACGCCTGACCGCATTCCGTTCACGTGGGGGTTTGGCGCCACGCCGGAGATGGCGGAGACCCTGCGCGCGCACTTGGCACCGCAGGGCGTTGACTGGGACAAGCTGCAGGCCGCCACGGAAGACAAGATTCACGTAGCGCCTGCGTATTGCGGTCCCGCCTGCGCGAATCCCAGTTTCGGTATTTGGGGGATCAACGTGCGGTCGGCCGACTATGGCGAAGGTCACTACGCGGAGTTCACCGACTTCCCGCTGGCCGGCATGACTACGCCCGAAGCGATCGATGCCTATCCCTGGCCCAGCCCCGACGGGTTCGATTATGCCAGCGTGGCGGCGGCCATTCCCGCCAACCGAACACGGGCCACGCAGTTCGGCGCTGGCAACCCCTTCGAGCTCTACTGCTGGATGACCGGGATCGAGGAAGCCCTGATGAACGTGCTGGCGGAGCCGGCGCTGGTGCAACGGGCGCTGGACCACATCACCAGCTTTCTAGACGTCCGCTTGCAGCGCACGCTGGCTGCGGCCCCGGACGGCATTGACCTGGTCTTCTTTGCCGACGACCTCGGCACGCAGCAGGGACTGCTCATGTCGCGGGATGCGTACCGCGAGGTCCTGCAACCGTTCCACCGGCGGCTGACGAATACCGTTCGCCGGCTGGCGCCCCGTGCGCACTGCCTGCTCCACAGCGACGGGGCCGTCTTCGATGTCATCCCCGACCTGCTCGATGCGGGCCTCGACACGCTGGAGGCCGTGCAGACCGACGCGGCCGGTATGGAGCCGGAGCGGCTGAAGCGCGCGTATGGCGACCGGATCTCCTTCCAGGGCGCCATCAGCGTGCAGCATCTTTTGCCGCATGGCCATCCGGAGACGGTGCGTGCCGAGTGCCGGCGGTTGATCGAGGTGCTCGGCGCCAGGGGCGGCTACATCGCCGCGCCAGCGCACGCGATCCAGGTCGGCACGCCACCCGAGAATGTCCTGGCGATGTTGCGCACGGTCTTGGGCGACGACGATTACGAACGCGCCCTGCAGCAGGCACGCACCTGAGCAGTGCCGAGCGGCGAGTCCGGCGGGGGCGGGGCCACGTGTGCTGTTTATGCTAAACAGAATCAAATGAAGGAGCTCCTGATGCTTTCTGGACATGATGATCGAATCAGCCGTGTGATTCGGTGGTTTGCCCCGGCTCGATTCGGGTTCTTTTATCATTGGGGGCTGTTCACGGGCGGCGGGAGTTCATCAAGCGGGTCTCCCTCTCCGGTGCTCTGTCATGCTTCGATCGCCGAGTTTGAGGCGGCGGCGCCGGCGCCCGAGGTGGTGGCGCGCAATCTGGTTGCCACGGTGCGGCGGGTGGGGGGCCAATACATTACGTTCACGGTGGTACACTCCTGTGACGGTTGGGCGGTGATGTATCCGACCCGGGTTCCCGGTTTCATTCGCGCCACGACGCGCGACTACGTGGGCGCACTGCTGGCCGAAGCGGCCCGGACGGGCGTGAAGGTCATCCTGTATATGCCGGGAGGCATGGGGCATTGGGATACGCCGGGCGGGCCGTGGGTTGGAGAGACGCTCCGCACGCCGGAAGGGTACGCAGCAGGTTTGACGGCGCTGGTCGAGGAACTGGCCGCCCGGTACGGGGCGCAGATCGGCGGCTTCTGGCTCGACGGCTTGGACGCGAAGTTGAACGAGTTGCCGGTCCTCATGCACCGGCTGCTCCCCGAGGCTGTAGTGCTGGTGAACAATCGCACTCGGTTCAACTCGCCGGACGTGGATGTCAGCACGACGGAATTCCTGTCGAACATGCCGGAGCCCTTGTATAACCGCCCCGGCGGACTGCTCAAGCCGATTGACTGGATCGACGGCATGCTGCCGCCCATGCGGGACTTCAACGAGGATATCCCCACCTGTAACGAATGGTGGTATGGCGCGTCGCCCTACCCTTGGGAGTTTATCCTGCCCTTTGCCTACCGGCAGGGGACCGGCAACTATCAGCGCGACCCACTGTTCTGGATCCGCGAGATGCTCTGCTCGCTCGGCATGCGCGGCCAATGGAATTATGCCATGGGGCTGGGTCCGATGCTGGACGGCACGGTGCCGCCTGAGTTCGAACCCATGATGACCGCCATGGAAGCCTTTATGGCTTGGGCCGGTGAATCCCTGGCCGACACGACCGGTGGCGAGGGGTCCGGTCTGGTGCCCGGCTGGTGCAACGACGGCGCTTTCTGCACCGTTACGGTCTCACTGAAGGATCCAACCGTCCACTACATCCACGTCACCGAGGCGCCGACGACTGGCGTTCTGCGGGTACAAACGAACTTCCGGGGCGTCCGCCGCGTCGAAGATCTTCGCACAGGGCAGCCTGTACCTTTTATCCAGAACGGCGCGCTAAAGATCACCCCGGCCTCCTGGGCCGACGTGGCCACGTATGGCGCGGCGGTGTTTCGTGTAGTCATGGAGTAGACGATGAAGAGGCTGATGGAAGTCCCGTCCCTTGCGGGGTTCCACACCCCCACACTCACAAACCCACGTACTCACACACGCGCTCCCCGCGCTCGCGGGCGATGCCCGGCTTACCCCTTCGGGGCGTCTACGGCTGCCTGCCTCGTGCGAGCTTGTTGCCGACCAGATACTGGTAACTCTTGCCGACTGCCTCCAGTTTGTCGATGGCGCAGGTATCAAGCTCGACGATCATCCACTCGGCGTTGCTCTTCGCCGCCTTGACCACGGCCGGGACGTCTACTTTACCTTCGCCGACAGGCGTCATGGGTTGGTTGTGCTGGCAGGGCCCGTCCTTGATGTGCAACAGCGGCGCGCGCTTGCCGAATTCGGCCACGATATCAGCCGGATTGCAGCCGCCGGTCTGGATCCAGTACACGTCCAGTTCGAAGGACACCCGCGGGTCCACGTGCTGGAGCATGACCTTGTACGCGGGCGTGCCGTCCGCCAGCTTTTCGTATTCCCACCAGTGATTGTGCACACCAAAGGTCAAGCCAGCCTTGGCCACATTCTCCGCCGCCTGGTTGAACAGGTCGCAGGTGGCCTTGATGGCATCGGCGGTCTTGAAGCCTTCCGCGCCGAAGCCAGAGATGACGCGCTTGCAGCCGGCGGCGGCCGCTTCGTCGAGGACCTTCTGGACATTATCGCCGACCGGCATGCCCACGTGGGCGCTGCACAGCGTCAGCCCAAGATCCTTGAAGAGTGTGACGGCCTCCTTGACGGGAACCCCGTGACTATACCCACATGTCTCGATGCCGACATAACCGATCATTGTTTGATCAAATATCGCATGCTCCTCAAACCCAAGCCCCCCGAATCCGCGGCCCTGCCCCTCGGCGCTCACGTCGAATCCCTCGCGTCGGTCGGCATGTTTTACGCCCCGCCCGTCGACCGCCTGACACCGATCGAGATCCGGCCGGGCTTTGAATATATCGAACTGCTGACAGCGGGCGTCGTGCTGGATTGCGAATGCGGGCCGGAACGGGAGTGCGGCCCCGGCACCCTGTTCTGGCACCTGACGGGAGACCGCACCATCCACCGGACAAGGCCCGCCTCGCCCTATTGCTGCCTATGCGTGCTGTTCAAGGTCACCGCGCCCGTGCGAAAGGCTCCCCGCCGGTCGTTCGCCGGGGATGCGGCCTGGGCACGCACCGTAGCGGACGATCTGGTGACTGCGTTTCACGATCCGCGCGGCCCGCGCGACGTGCTGGCATTCCATGCCTACGGGCGACTGCTCTGGGCCGCCTCAAGCGCATCGCCCGACATGGTGCAGTCCCCGACCCCGCCGCCCCTGCTGGCGCTACAGGGACACCTGGCGCGAGACCCCGGCCTGTTGCGCGCCAGCGTGGCCGCACTCGCCGCTGCGGCCGGCATCAGTCCGGCGCACCTGCATCTGCTGTGCCGCCGGCATTGGCACACCTCCCCGCATCGCCTGCTCCTGGAACGGCGCGTCACCGCCGCCAAACGTCTCCTGGCGGGCGGGAAGCTGCCCGTCAAAACGGTATCCGCCGAATGCGGTTTCGACAATGTCGAGAGCTTCTGCCGGGCCTTCCGGCGGCTGATAGGGCAAACGCCGGGCACCTACCGCACGCAGCACATCAGGCCCGGGTAGCGTGTAACTGCCGCTGTTGCTTATCGCTCACTTCTCCTTCGCCTCCATCCGCGAGATGATTAGCTCCTGCCATTCCCGGTTCAGTGTGGCGAAGCGGGCGGACCATCCGGAGACCCGTACGGACAGGTTCGGGTAGCGCTCGGGGTGTGCCTGGGCGTCCCGCAGGATGGCCGCGTCCACGACGTCGATCTGCAGGAAGATGCCGCCGAGTTCGACGAAGGCGCGGAGCAGGGCGACCATCGCCTGCAACCCCTCTTCGCCGCGGACGGATTCCGGATGGATCTTGAGGTCCAGCGCGGTGCCGCACGGCAGGCGGGAGAAGTCCACGCAGCAGTGCGCGGCGATGGCGGCGGATGGCGAGTAGGCTGTCGACCACATCCGGAAGACCGCCGGGATGGGGAGAGAGGGCCGTGTAGCGGGGCCCGAGGTCGTAGTAGGACCGGCCCGACTCGATACAGCCGTCCACGTCGAGGATCAGATCCGTGACGTCATTGGCGACCTCTCGGCCAGCCTCGTCCACGCCGGCCAGGACCACGTTCTGGTAGAATTGGGCGTCGCCGCTGCCGCGCCCATCCGCCGTGATCCACTCACACCCCTTGATCCAAAAATGCGCGAGCAGGTCCCGCGCCTCGTCGAGGGTGATCCGTCCGGCCGCGAGATCTGCGGCGAGGTACGGCCCGAGCATCTTGTCCGCACGGCCGAGGCCGCTCCAGTTGCCGCAGAGGCGCTGGAAATCCCAGAGCAGCCAGAGCGCCTGCACGGCCTCGCGGAAGGTTGATGGCGGGTTTTCCGGGACATTCCGCAGCGCCGCTGCATGGGGGTGCCGCCCACGGTCTGGCGCGAGGCGAGCCGGCAGCATGCAGTCATATCGCCGTCAACGCTCGCCAGGCCTTCAGGTACACGCGATAGGCGGTTCGTCCTGCTGCGGTGAGGAGATACTCTGTGTGCGGTTTCCGGTCCACGAACGACTTGCGCTCTTCGACATACTGGCCGTTGACCAGCTTGGCCATGTGCGTGGAAAGGTTGCCGCGGGTCAGGCCCGTGGCAACCAGTAGGTAGTTGAAATCCGCTGTCTCCGCGTCGTGCAGCACCGTCATCGCCTACCAGATCAGGCTGACCGGATAGCGCTTGAAGCTCTCATCACACGTGCAGATGGCCATCTTCTCGACCATGGACTGGCAGATGATCAGACGATCAAACGGATCGCGGTGATGAAAGGGTAACTCAACGAGTGGATGCAGGTGATGCGGTTCGAGGGGCATGATTCTGAACCCTTCGGCCGTGCGTTGCTTCATGAACAGATCCAGCGAATCGTCAAGGGTCAGTTTTCCGATGCTGCACTTGACGGCGATCTCCCACCAGGAGGCCATGCTGACGTAGTTGACGGTTTCATCCGCTTCGATGGTCTGCCTGGCAAGAGAACTCAGCCGCGCATCTCCGGCTACGAACCAGAGCAGTGCATGGGTGTCGAGCAGCACGTTCATGCTTCGTACTCCGCCATGTCCGCCAGCGGAGCGTCAAAATCGGCGGCCATTTTCACGCGTCCCTTGGCGATGCCGAATGCCGGGCGTGCACCGTGGCGCATGACAGGGCTCAGTTGGGCTACCGGTCGTCCACGCTTGGTGACGATGAACACAGTTCCATGCTGTGCCTTATCAAGTAAGGCTGCAAAATGTGTCTTGGCTGCAAATGAGCCAATGGTTTCTGTTTTCATGCAACTAGTTTAACAGACTAGTTGTGATATGCAACATCAGATTTATCAGGCAGGAGAGCGGGGGCCGCATCCATCAATACGAATTGCTGGGACGGCCGATGGTACCTGCTGGCGTTTGACGATGACGGCGGCGTCATCGGCTCGAGCACGGAAGAGGAAGGCCGAATCTGGGTGAACCCGCAGGCCTGGGCGATTCTGTCCGGCGTGGCACCGGCGGACCGGGCCTTGACGGGAAACCGGTGGCCGGCAATCTGATCCCGATACTGCCTCCGGGACGCGAGGCCCACATCCGCGTCGTGGTCGGCGCGTAGCGAGCACATGGCTCCAAAGCGCTTTTCCGCTTGCGTTCTCAATATAAGCCGCTTATGATGACTCCCATATGAAACCAGTGCCAAAGGAAGTCCGCGCGTATCTCGCTGCGATTGGACGGAAAGGCGGGGCAAAGAGCCGCCGTCGGCTGCCGTCCGAGACCGCTCGCGACATGGTGCGTGTGCGCGAAGCGCGGAAGATTTTTCGGGAGTTTCATGCGCAGTGCTTCTGGTTCATGCGCCCGGACCTTTGCGTGACGAGCGACGACATTCCTGAATTGGTGCGTGGCTTGCGACAAAACGGAGGGCGGCAAGGGTTTCTTCTGGCCGAAAAATTATGCCGATAAGTGACATTCAGGCGGTGGTGCTGCGATGCATGGCCGCGAACCGGCCATCCTTAGGAGCCATCATGATCGCATCGTTAGCTCTGGTTGCTGGTGCCGCGCAAAGCGCGGAAGCCCGCGAGCCCATCCGCATCCGCGTGGAAACGAATGCACTACACAAGATCGATCACCGCCTCTTTGGGCAGTTTCTGGAGCGTGCGAGTTGGGGCGAGACGGGACCGGAGATTGCGGCCGGCACGAACGGGAATTTGTCGGCAGACGTCGTGGAGATGTAAGCGTCTCACCAACCGCATCTTCCTTTTAAACATCAGGTCGCCGATACTGGTTGCTTGAAAGGAGCAATCGGCATGAGCGAATCGAAAGAAGGATGGGCTGAACGTCGGGCGGCAACGCGGCGG
>JBIJDW010000021.1:0-17446 GCA_044343885.1 Kiritimatiellia bacterium | reverse complement strand
GCCGTCAGGCGCAGCGTTGCGGGGGGTTTTGCAAGAGCCTCTACTGGCTTCTGAATACTGCGCTTGCAGAACCGACGAAGGAGGTTTTGCAAGCGCCTCAATAGTAAACATATTTTATGTGCGGAACAAGCAGAAGGAGGAGACGGATTTTTTAATCACACGCGATAACGTCCCCTGGTTGCTGGTAGAGGTTAAATTATCGGACCAACCTGTTGAGAAGCATCATCTGGCAACGGCCGAGGCACTGGGCAATATACCCGTGATCCAGGTTTGCCGTCAGCCCGATGTCGCGCGGGTTCAGCGAGAGCGAGTGTTTTGCCTCTCGGCACAGCGACTTTTTGCGTGAGCGACGGCGTCCCGCTGAAGAGAAAAGCTGAAGAGAAAAGCTGAAAACTGAAAAACTGATTTTTGAGCTTTTGAAAGAATTGAGTGACTTTTCGTACGAGACGGATTCGCTGGATCGCGTGTGGCAGATTCTGTTCCCAGATAAGGATGGTGCCTGGCATCACGTGCGGGTCACGCACTATAGGGATTGTCCCGGCGTATGCATCGCTGCACCGGGCCAACCAGCATTTCAGAAAAGAGCAGGGGTGTATGACGTCATGCATTACGAGGACTTCGGCCGCGTCAAACGGCGGATCACTCCTTTTGTCGCTTGGGAGCCGTTACCGATTATTGCGGCCACCCAGTGGCCGCAATGACGAGGGTAAAAAGGGGGCGACCATTCAGTGGCCGCAATGACGAGGGTAAAAAGGGGGCGACCATCCAGTGGCCGCAATGACGAGGGTAAAAAGGGGGCGACCATTCAGTGGCCGCAATGACGAGGGTAAAAAGGGGGGCGACCATTCAGTGGCCGCAATGACGAGGGTAAAAGGGGGGCGACCATTCAGTGGCCGCAAAGGGGAGTGTAAAGGGACGTCTCTTTTACCCTCGCCTTTGCGACCACTGGGTGGTCGCAAAAAGTATGGGTAACCGGGCACAGAAAGGCTACAACTACAACCGGGCTGGTGTGGCGATGGTCACACTGAAGGCTCGGGCAGGCGTGCGGCTGTGCCGAATTACTCCGGACGATTTCGAACTCACCGATGTGGGGCGGATCGTCCAGCAGGAACTGACCGGGATACCCCGCTTTTACGAGCAGATGAAGATCGGTCATTACCAGATCATGCCGGATCATCTCCATGCGCTGGTGCATGTGGTGCGCGATTTGCCCGAAGGCGTCACCCTGCAACGGGTGATCCGGGGCTTTAAGATCGGGGTCAATCGGTTGTGCCGGGAAGCGTTTGGCGAAGCGAGTTTCCAGGTGTTCGATGAGGGGATGCATCACAGCCTGATCTTCGAACGTGGACATCTGGAGCGCGAGGTGGCGTATATCCGTGACAATGTGCGGCGATATCGTCTGCGCCAGGCGAATCCGGGGCTGTTCCAGAAGCCGCAAGCGGTGATGACGCTTCCGGATGGCGTGACGCTGTGGGGTGTGGGGAATGCGTTCCTGCTTCAGCATCCGCGCCTGCTGCAGGTGCAGGCGTCACGGAGTATGACGGAGGACCAATGGCGCAGGTTGCAGGAGGATCTTGACCGCTATCTGGAGCAAGAGTATGTTTTTGTCTCGCCGTTCATCTCGCCGCACGAGAGACGCGTGCTGCACGAAGTGGTGGCGCGCGGCGGACGGGCGATCCGATTGACGCACGTTTTCTTCAACGAGCGCTACAAGCCGATGGGCGAGCTGTTCGATCTGTGCTGCGCGGGGCGGCTGCTCGAGATCTCGGTCGCGGGCGAGTTTGAGCGGTACGCGCGGCTGGATCGCGCGGCCTGCCTGCGCATGAATGAGGTGGCTGGGCTTATTGCGGCCACACAGTGACCGCAATGGGGAGAGTAAAGGGGATGCGGGAGGGCGGGCGCTTATTGCGGCCACACAGTGACCGCAATGGGGAGAGTAAAGGGGATGCGGGAGGGCGGGAGTGTAAAGGGGAGAGCGGCGCTTTTTACCCTCGCCTTTGCGACCACTGGGTGGTCGCAAAAAGATCGCAAAAAGGAGAGCCAGGATGTTTGAGATCAAAAAGATGATCAGCCAGTTTCTCATGCCGGTGCCTGTGGTGACGGTGGTGTTTCTGGTGGGATGGGGCTTGGTGCAATTTTCGCGGTATCGGCGCACGGGCCGGGCGTTGCAGGGGCTGGCGCTGCTCTTGTTTGTGGCGTTTGCTTATGGCGTGGGCACGGAGCGGTATTTGTACCGGATGGAACGGCGCTATCCTTCGGTCGAATGGGCGGATGCGGGGTTTGAGCGGCTCCGCGGCGCGGTGATCGTGGTTTTGGGGCAGGGTTTTGCGGAAAATTCGGATCTGGCTCTTCGCTACCGCACCGGCTCGGTGTTTCAGGCGCGGTTGCAGGAGGGGATGCGCCTGTTCCGGCGAATTCCCGAGGCGCAGATGATGGTGTCGGTGGCCGGAGAGGAGCAGCAGGCACCCAAGGAGGCGTTTCTGGATGATTATGCGCGGGAGCATGGGCTGGCGCGTGATCGGATGCATCTGATCGCCACGGCGCGCGATACGACGGAGGAAGCGCGGCTGGCGTTGGATGTGAGGATCACCAACACGGTGGTGATTGTCACGTCGGCCAGTCATATTCCGCGGGCGGTGACGATCTTCAAGAAGGCGTTGAGGGTCCGCGATCGCGAGTGCCGCGTGATGCCGGCCGATAGGACCGCCGTTGATGGGACAGTGAGCGGTCGCGTGATCACTCTGATTCCCGCCCCGTGTGACTATCTGATGGCCGGTCATTCGCCCTTCCGTTTCAGAATATGGAGTCTGCCGCTGCCTTCGGTTGACGGGTTTGACAAATCCCAGCGCATGGTTTATGAATGGCTGGGCAATGTGTTTGAGGGCGATGGGGAGTGAGTGAGTGTGTGTGGGTGTGGGTGTGTGTGGGAGTGTGGGAGTGTGGGAGTGGGTGAGCGAGGGAATTATTATCACGGAACACACGGAAGACACGGAAAAGGGAATGCACATTCTGCATATAGTGGCGGGGTTGCCACCGGGAGGCGGGATCGCGGAGGCGGTGCCTGCGTTGTGCGTGCATTTGCAACGGCAGGGGCACACGGTGGTGCTGGCGACGGTGGCGAGGTCGGACGTGCGGCTCTCGGCTGCGGCGGAACAGGCGGCGGAGGCGGGGGTGCGGGTGGTGCGGTTTAAGCCGTGTTTTCCGCACGTTCTGTTTTTCTCCGCTGGCCTGTGGCTCGGCCTGGGACGGCTGGTTCGGGAGGCGGACGTGGTGCACGTTCACTCCAACTGGACATTTCCGGTGTGGTGGGGATGCTGGTGCGCACGGCGAGCCGGGAAGAAGCTGGTGATGTCACCACAAGGCTGTCTCGATCCGGTGCGGATGCGTCATTCGGCCTGGAAGAAGCGTTTGGTGGGGTGGATGGATCGGTATTTTTTGAGACGGGCGAGTGTGATTCATGTGACGAGCGACGCGGAGCGGGAGTGGGTGGAGAGTTGGATGGAAAAGCTGAAAGCTGAAAGCGGAAAGCGGAAGAGAAAAGGCGGATGGGGTCCGGTCGTGGTGATTCCCAACGGTGTGGATGCGGCGGCATTTGCAGGAACCGGCGATCGGGAGGCTATCCGTCGGCGGTGGCCGGAGTGTCAGGGCAAGCGCGTGGCTCTGTTTCTTTCGCGCCTCCATCCGCTCAAGGGGCTGGGAATGTTGATTGACGCCTGGGCGAAGATTCCGCATGCGGGGTGGCAGTTGCTGGTGATTGGGGCGGATGAGGCTGGGCACGAAGCGGAGATCAAGGCGCGTGTGGAGAGCCGTGGTCTGACGGGAGCCGTGACCTTTGGTGGTCCGCGCTACGGGGATGAGAAGGTGGCCGTGATGCAGGCGGCGGATTTGTTTGTATTGCCGACGCACAGCGAGAATTTTGGGATCGTGGTGGCGGAGGCGCTGGCGTGCGGCGTGCCGGTGATCACCACGAAAGGCGCGCCGTGGGGTGAAATACTGGGGGAGGAAGGTTCAAGCGCGTCACCTGGCGGTGCCGCTGGTTCAAGCGCGCCGCCTGACGGCGCCGCTGGTTCAAACGCGCCGCCTGACGGCGCCGCTGGTTCAAGCGCGTCACCTGGCGGTGCCGCTGGTTCAAGCGCGTCACCTGACGGTGCCGCTGGTTCAAGTGGTCGTTGCGGGTGGTGGGTGGATGTGGGGGTGGACCCGTTGGCGCGGGCGTTGGAGGAGGCGATGAGTCTGACCGACGAGGAGCGCCGTGCGATGGGTGAGAACGGGCGGCGACTGGTCGAGGCGAAGTATCAATGGCCGATGATCGCCGCGCGCATGGCACGGGTATACGAGGCGTGCAGGTTCAAATGCGTCTGACGGCGGGGAAGGTTCAAGCGCGCCACCTGGCGGTGCCGCTGGTTCAAGGGAGGGGGAAGCGATGCGAAGGTTTGAGGAAATAGAGGCATGGCAGTTCTCAAGGGAACTCGCGAAACAGATTTACGAGGTGACGAAACAAGGCCCGTTCGCGCATGATTATGGGCTGAAAGATCAGATTCAACGTGCGGCAGTCTCGATCATGAGTAATATCGCAGAAGGTTTTGAACGTGGCGGTAACAAGGAGTTCATGAATTTTCTGGGTATCGCAAAGGGCTCATGCGGCGAGGTGCGCTCGCAACTCTATGTGGCGCTCGACCAAGGATATATTGATCAAGCTCAGTTTGAGGGACTGGTGCAGATATGCATTCGCGTTTCCGTGATGCTTCAGGCGTTTATTACATCCCTTCGCAACTCCGATTTCAAAGGTCCGCGTTATAAATGACTGTCTTAAACCAGCGCCGCGAGGCGCGATTGAACTCTTGAACCTTATTAAACCAGCGCCGCGAGGCGCGATTGAACCCTTGAACCTTATTAAAACCAGCGCCGCGAGGCGCGATTGAACCTTATCCCATGACCATACTTTGGCTCCATCAGTATTTCTCCACGTCGAAGGGGTGGGGCGCGGTGCGGACGCACGCGTTGGGGCGGCGCTTGGTTCAGGCGGGGCACACGGTGGACGTGGTGTGCGGGGGCGGGTACGACGGGTCGTTGAAGCGGACCGGCTACAGGCCTGCGGCGGTGGACGGGATGCAGGTTTTCGTGAGCGGCACGGCGTATCGTCCGCACATGGGGTTCGCGCGGCGTATCGTGTCGTTCCTGAGCTTCCTCGTCTTTGCGCTGGTGTTTGTCGTGCGGAGGGGGAGGCGGTACGATGTGATCATCGCATCGAGCGGTCCGCTGACGTTGGCGCTGCCCGCGCTGGCGGGGCACGGACTGTATCGGAAGCCCTTCGTCTTCGAGGTGATTGATGTCTGGCCGGACTCGGCGATCGCGGCGGGGGTGTTGCGCAACCCGGTGCTCACGTGGATGAGCTTCAAGCTGGAGGCGTTGGCGTATCGCCATGCGGCGGCGGTGGTGACCTGTTCGACGGGGATGACGGAGCGGGTGCGAAAAAAGATAGAGAAGGCGGGGTCTGCGCGCACTCCGCTGCTGACGATCCCCAACGGCTGCGACCTGGAGCAGTTTGTGCCGGACGAGGCGCGCAGGCAGGCGATGCGGCAGCGGTTGGGCGTGAGGGAAGGGGATCTGGTCGTGATTTACGCGGGTGCGATGGGGGTGAGCAACGCGGTGGGTGATTTGGCCGAGGCGGTCGCGAAGACGGCGGAGGACGGAAAGATCGTCTGGTGGTTTGCGGGCGACGGGCCAGAGGCCGGCACGCTCAGGCGCGTCATCGACGGCGGGAAGGGGCACTGGTTCGGTCCTTTGCCCAAGGAGGAGTTGATCGGATTGTATCTGGCGGCGGACGTGAACGTGGTGACGTTCCGGAGCGAACCACTGTTTTATGAAAACTCGCCGAACAAGTTTTTTGACGGGATTTCGGCGGGGTTGCCAGCGGTCTTCAATCGGACGACGTGGCTGGAGCCGTGGCTGGCGGACTACGACTGCGGACTGGTATGCGGCACGGAGACGCCGGGGGCGTGGATGGCCGAAGCCTTACGGGGTCTGGCTGCGGACGGGTCGCGGTTGCAGCGGATGAAGCAGGGGGCGCGGAGGCTGGCGGAAGAGGTGTTCAACCGCGAGAGGCAGGCGGAGCGGTATCTGGAGGTGCTGAGAAAAGTAAGAAGGTCTGTCCTTGACGGGTCTGCGGAGAGCGTGTACGTTAAGTGAATGCGCAAAATGGACAGCAACACGCTCGGAGAGGCGGCTCGCGGGGCCGCCGTGTCTCTGGCTCCGGTTCCCCGTGGCCCGGCTCAGACGCCGGATCGCTACATTCGCCAGATCGCTGTTCCGTGCTTCGGGGCGGCCGGTCAGGAGGCGCTCGCGGGGCTTACGGTCGCCATGATCGGCTGCGGCGCATTGGGGTCGATGCAGGCCGAGCTGCTCGTCCGCATGGGCGTCGGCGCGCTGCGTCTGGCCGATGGCGACACCGTCGCGGAGATGAACCTGCACCGGCAGATCCAATTCACCGAGGCCGATGCCGCCGCCGCGCGCAACAAGGCGGAGGCCGCCGCCGCGCGCCTTCGCACGCTCAACGGTGCCTGCCGCATCGAGGCCGTGCCCGCGTTTGTCACCCCCGCGACGATCGGGGCCTTCATCTGCGGCGCGGGGCTGATTTTGGACGCGACGGACAGCGTGCCGACCCGCTACCTGATCAACGACGCGGCCGTCGCCGCCGGGATTCCGTGGATCTACTGCGGCGTTTCGGGAACCGCCGGCCAGATGCTCGCCGTGGTTCCCGGAAGCGGACCCTGCCTCCGCTGCATCTTTCCCGAACCGCCAGCGCCGGAGAGCGTCCCCTCCGCCATTCGCGGCGGCATTCTCCCCTTCGCCGTTTCGGCCCTAGTCTCGCTCCAAATCAGCGCCGCAATCCGGCTGATTACCGGAACCCTGCCGACGGGTCGTCTGATCCGGTTCGACGTCTGGGAGCCGGCCTTGCGCATCGTCCGCGTCGAGCGTGATCCCGGCTGCCCCTGCTGCTCCGCCCGGAAATCGGGGCACTGATGGCTGCGCAGACGGAGAGTCTGGCATTTTTCTGAACCAACGTTCAACATCCAACACACAACACCCAACATGCAACGGAGACGCTGACGCGCAGGGCCTGCGCTCGTAGCAGGCCATCTTCTTGCTTAGACCGACGTTGTCTCATTCCTCGCCGGCGCGGGCCCGCTCTGGCGTGGGCGGCAATCAGGCTTGCACGGGGGCCTTGGCGGCGGCGGGCAGGGCGCCGCTGATCAGCGTCGTCAGGATATTATCCTGGGTGACGATTCCCTTGACGGCACCGGACGCGGGGTCGCGTACGATGGCCAGGTTCTGGCGGTGCCGCCGCAGCAGCGGGAGCACGTCGTCGGCGTGGAGATCGGCGTTGATAAAAAACGGGGGAATCATGTGATCCCGTGCCTGTCCGGAAGGGTTGGGCGAACCGCCGGTGAGCACCTCGAAGGTGTCAAGGATGCCGAGGCAGGCGCGGGTTTCGGGGTCGATGACCGGCAGACGGATGTGCCCCGCACCGCGTACCCGGTCGAGGCAGGCGGCGAGCGTATCGTCGGGGGCGGCGGTGACCACACGGCTGAGGGGCGTCATGATTTGCTCCGTGGGCTTGAGCTGCAAGTCGAGAACCTGATTAATCATCAGCCGTTCAAACGCGGTAATCTCGCCGCCGGCCTCGCTGCCCTGCGCCAGCGTCTGGATATGCTCGCGGGTGACAAACAGGCTTTGCTCCTTCTTTTGGGGGATCATCATGCGGGTCAACGCAACGGCGATGACGGAGAGTGGGTACAGCAGGGTTTCCACCGCGCGCAGCAGGGGGGCGAAGCGGAGGCAGCGCTGGATGGGGCGGCTGGCGAACCAGATCTTGGGGAAGTACTCGCAGAAGACCAGAATCACGAGAGCCAGCAGTACACTCGTGGCGGACTGTCCGATCGGGCCCCACACGCGGGCGCTCAAACTGCCGCACAGGGTTGAGACAACCACATTGCACAAGTTATTGCCGACCAGAGTGGTCCCAAAAAGACGCTGGTTGTCAAGCAGGTAACCCTCGACCAACTTGGCGCGATGGGAGCCGCTCCGCACGATATGGAGCAACCGATGTCGATTCAGGGAGATGATGCCGGTTTCGATGCCGGAGAAAAACCAGCTTCCGAAAAGGACCAGTGGAATCAGCATGATTTCAATCAGCACATTCATGCGTCGGGTTCCTCTTCGAGGTAAGACCGATCCGTTCCGTCCACGTCTGCAGGGAGGGCTGAGCGCAGCACGTCGAGCAGAACCTGGTCAATGCGGCGTTGCCGCATGCGCAGGACCCGAACGCGGCAACCTTGGGCCTCGACGGTTTCGCCCACGCGCAGCAGCACGCCGGCATGGAAAGTGCACCAGCCGGAGATGCGATTGGCGTCATCCGCTTCCAGATTCAGATCGAGTTCATGGTTGATCGCTTCCAGACTGGTTTTTCCGTCCACGATCCAGCTCGATTCGCCGGTCGGGTGGATGGCCTGCACGTCGGACGGCAGGCCGGACTCGTCGCTGCCGGTCATCAGCTCGAGGATGTCGCCCCGGGTGACCAGTCCGGCGGTGCCGCCATATTCGTCCAGCACGCAGGCGATATACGCGCGGTTCCGCTGGAAGGAGATGAGGAGGTCATCCAGCGCGATGTTTTCGGGCACAAACAGGGCGGGCGTGACATGGCGGCGCAGCAGGTGTTCGGGGTCGATCAGATAACGGGTGACATCGAGGAATCCCTCGATCGCGTCGAGCGTGCGGTTGTAGACGGGCAACTGGCGGAAATGCGCGGTGCGCGCGGCCTGCAGGTGGGTCTCAGGGGGATCGCGCAAGTCGATGCCGAGGGTGTCGACGCGGGGGGTCATCACGTCGCTTGCCTGCAACTCGGAGAGCCGGAGGATGCCGTCGACCATGACCTGCTCGTCCTTGTCGATGGCCCCCTGTTCGGCGCTCACCTCGACCAGAGTCATCAGTTCCTTGTCGTTCAGCGAGTTGCGTTCGGGGGTCAGGGTCTTGCGAAACTGCCGGGCCATAAAAACGAGCAGTAAAACGAGCGGGGCGAAGAGGTGCTGCATGCGTTCGATCCAGACGCTGACGGAGGGGGCGAGGCGTTCGGCCCAGAGGATGGCGATCCGCTTCGGGGTGATCTCGCCGAAGAGCAGTAGGATGACGGTCATGGTCGGAATGGCCACCGCCTCGGCCCAGGCCGAAGGCACGAACCGGCGGATGAGCGCATAGCCGAGGCTGGCGATGGCGACATTGACCAGGGTGTTGCCGATCAGAATCGTCGAGAGCGTGCGGGAGGGGTTGGCGAGAAGCGCGGCGACACGGCCGCCCGCCTTGCGGTCGCGATCGCGGATCCGCTGCACCTGAATCGAGTTCAAGGAAAACAGAACGGTTTCACTCGCCGAGAAAAACGCCGAGAGCGCCAGCAACACCGTCAAGACGGCCAGCTCGACAACCAGGAGAGACGTGCTCATGGGAGGATGAGGCGGTCCACGTACAGCCGTGTACGGTGCCCGCTACCCATCATTTCAACCTCCATGTCACGGATCATCCAACGCTCGTTCATCTTCCTGACGCTTTGCACCCACATCTTGCGCACCGGCGCGCCCTGCGGGTCAAGCTGTTCGACCTGCATGAGAAAGCCGAGCTTGCGGTCGATCCACATCCTGACGGCGGCGCAACCGGGAATCGGCGTCGGAGGGGTGGCGACGATGATGTCGCAGGCGCGCCCCTTGGCGTCGCCCTCGCCATCGAGGCGCACGTCGGGCCACCACAGAAAGTCCATAGTTAGATCGAGCCACGTCAGATCGGTGCCTCCGACCCGTCCGGCGAGCGAGGGCGGTTCGGCCGGCGCCAGGTTCGGGCCGTTGAAAAAGGCGAGGGAGGCCTTCCGTCCGTCACGCGTCATGACCACACGCTGGACGGCGGTCGTGGACCCGGGGGCGAGCAAGGTGACCGTGGCGAGGGCGGGCGTCGCGCCCCACTCCAGCTCCAGGCGATAGGGGCTTTCAGACAGAATGAAGCCGCGCTGGCGGCGGACGGTGAGGGTGCCGGAAAGCTCCATCCTCTCACGCGGGAGGTTGGCGGTGCAGGCGCTGAGAATGGCCGATGCCTGACGGCGTGACGCCGCATCCGCATCCGGCGTCCCGGCCTCGTCGGCCGCGCCCACAGACCCGACGCACACGGCCAGCAGCCCGAGCACGTATCTCCAGCACCCATTCATGCCAATACCCTTTCGCTTGCACGTTCCATCCGATTCACCCCGAATCGACGGGACCGTTATACCACAGGAGGGCGAGAATGACAACCCTGCTAAAATCCCGCGAAAGCGGTTGATTCTTTTGTCCGATTGTGGCATAGTTCGACGTGCGCCGCATCCCGCGCGTGAAAGATCGGCCTATGAGACTGGCACAGAAGGCAAACGGAGGAGTCGCGAACGGCGACCGGAATCATCCCGCACCGCAGGGTGAGAACGGTGTCCATGCCGTCGCTCCGTCCGATATCTGCCATACGTGTGCCGCAAGCAAGTCCGGGTACCGGCACGATCACAAGTCGCTCTACAGGCAGTTACTGGCCGGGCTTTACGATGCTGTTCTGATCACCGATCCCAACGGGTATGTGATCGACACGAATCCGCGGGTTGAGGAATTCTTCAAGTACAAGACTGCGGAAACGTGGGACATCATGGTCGGCGAGCTGATCGTGGGGGTGAACGGCACGCTTCTGGAGCGGGTGCGAAAAGGGCTTGGCGAGGGGCGCTTCATTCTTTTGGATGCCAAATGCGTGCGCAAGGATGGCACCACGTTTGCCGGCGAGGTGTCGATCAGCTCGATCGAACTGGTGAACGGGGGGGATTTGGTGTTCGCCGTGCGCAATGTGGACCGCCGGAAGAACGCCTGGCAGAAGCTCAAGAGTGGTCAGAATGCATGGATGAATGCGCTGGCGGCCGGCGTGATCGGCGATGCGGACGGGAATATCTGCGGCATCAACCGCGCGGCGCTCAAGCTGTGGGGCTATTCCGGCGAAGAGGATCTGATCGGCAAGCCGATCAAAAAACTGTGGGTGGATGTCGAGGCTGTGGCCCGTGCGGTGGCGGCGGCGCAGGCAGGGACGTCCTGGTCCGGTCTGCTACAGGCGGCCGCGCGCGACGGGCGTGCGGTGCCGGTGCAGGCATCGTTTGATTCCGAGGTCGGCGTGCGTGACGGTGCGGCGGGAATCGTGTGTTCAGTGTTGCCGCAGGTGTCCCCTTAGGAGTCGTATGCCCGAATCTTCCTCACACGAACAGCGCGATCTGGTTGTATCTGCGCCGGATGCCGCGCTCACGCTTCAGGCGTTCATCAGCAAACGGATGTCGCTGTCGCGGCGCGCGGCCAAGGCGTTGATCGATACGCGGGCGGTCTGGGTCAACCGGAAGCGCGTCTGGATGGCGCACCATGCCCTCCATTCGGGTGACCGGGTGCTGGTTCCGGTCTACGCCGACACGGCGAACCGGGTGGAGGTCCAGAAACTGCGGGTGCTGGTGAGCGACGACGATTATCTGGTCATTGACAAGCCCGCCGGAGTGATGTCGGTCGGCGCGGACAGCGTCGAGGAGCGATTGCGCACGCAGGAGGGCAATCTCGCCTTGTGTGCCGTACACCGGCTGGATCGCGACACCACGGGCTGCCTCGTGTTTGCGCGCCGCCCCGAGGCGCTCGCCGCCGCCGTTTCCGAATTCAAGAAGCGTCATGTGCGCAAGTCCTACAACGCCATCGTGTCCGGCCGGTACGCGCAGACCCGCTCCACCGTGAACGAGGATGTGGACGAAGCGCGGGCGGTCACGCACATCCGGCTGCTGGCCGTGAACGAAGACGCCAGCTACCTCGCGTTACGCATCGAGACGGGTCGGACGCACCAGATTCGCAAGCATCTGGCCGCGATCCGCCACCCGATCCTAGGCGACCGCGAATACGGGCCAAAATTCGCACTGGACCCCCGGATCGTTTCAATTCCGCGTCAGATGCTCCATGCCGCTGAGGTCGAAATGCCGCATCCCTTTAAGCGAGGCGAGATGTTTCGGGCGCACAGTCCGCTGCCCGCCGATTTCCGGCGCTGTCTGCGGACGTTCAAACTCTAAGGGTAGACTCCAGAAAAGACGCCGCTTGCAAGAATCCAAAAATCAGGTATCTTTATTCGTTGCTTTTGGGGTGTCTGGTTAAGCGTGTGGCTGTCTGAGAAGGGCGATCCAGTATGCAGAAGATCGATTGGGGAAAATTGGGGTTCAAATACATGGACACCCGGTGCCATCTTCGTTACGAGTGGCACCAGGGGAAATGGGATGCGGGCGAGCTGGTCACCGACCCCCACATCTCGTTGCACATTGCCGCGTCGTGCATGCACTACGGGCAGGCGGCATTTGAGGGACTGAAGGCGTTCCGATGCAAGGATGGCGCGATCCGGATGTTCCGACCGCAGGCCAATGCGGCTCGGATGGCGGCCACGGCGCGGCGAATCTGCATGGCCGCACCCTCGGAGGAACTGTTTCTGGAAGCCTGTGCGCGAGCGGTGCGGGCCAATGCCGACTACGTGCCGCCCTACGGCACGGGCGGCTCGCTGTATATACGGCCGCTGCTGATCGGTTCCGGTAAGCAGATCGGCGTCGCGCCAGCCGATGCGTACACGTTTCTGGTCATGGTCATTCCGGTGGGGCCTTACTATACGGGCGGCCTGAAACCGGTGCGGGCGATCGTTTTTGATGAGCATGACCGGGCGGCGCCCTTGGGCGTGGGCGACGTGAAGGTGGCCGGCAACTACGCAGCCAGCCTTTACGCGCATGAAGAGGCCAAGCACCTCGGGTATCCGGTGGAGCTGTATCTGGATGCGCGGGAGCATGCCTACATCGAAGAGTTTGCCACGTCGAACTTCATCGGCATCACGAAGGACGGCCGCTATGTGACCCCGGATTCCCGTTCGATCCTGCCGAGCGTGACCAACAACACGTTGCAGCAACTCGCGCTGACGCTGGGCTTGCCGGTGGAGAAGCGCCCGATCCGCTTCGAGGAAATCTCCGACTTTGCCGAAATTGGCGCGTGCGGCACCGCCGTGGTGGTGACACCGGTCTGGCAGATCGTCCGGGGCGACCGGACGATCACCATCGGAAACGAAACGGCGTGCGGGCCGGTGTTGCAGAAGCTGTACAACCACGTGCAGGGCATCCAGTACGGCGATCTGCCCGATACGCACGGGTGGTGCCTCCGCGTCGAGGAGTAGTTTGAGGCGCTTGCAAAACCTCCTTCGTCGGTTCTGCAAGCGCCGTATTCAGAAACCAGAATTCAGTATTCAGAATTGTAACCCTTTCACGGGCAACGTGTTCTATTATTCTGACTCCTGTCTTCTGTATTCTGACTTCTCTCTTGCAAAACACCCCAGAGGGGTTTTGTAAGAGCCTCGCTTACTCCGGTTCCGACGCCTCTTTGAGTTCGTGCTTTCTGACCAGACGCTGGAGATAGGCGCGTTCGATGCCGGCTTCGCGTGCCGAGCGTGAGATGTTGTTGTTGTTGCGCGCGAGCAGATCCTGCAGATAGCCCTTCTCAAAGTGCTCGATCATGTCGCTCTTGGCGTCCTTGAATGGCTTGTCGGAGGTCACCGGCGCTTCGGCCGGGTCGACTTTGCGGTTGGTGCGGAGCGTGCCAAGGCTGAGGAATGCCGAGAGGTCGACCGGGCGGCGTTCGCTGTAGAATGCCACCTCGATCAGGTTGCGCAGCTCGCGCACGTTCCCCGGCCAGTCGTGGCGCTTGAGCACGTCCAGGCCCCGATCAAAGTTGACCACGTCCTTCATGGCGTCGGGGCCGTGAAGGTCGGCGAGAAACTTACGCACCAGCAGGGCGATGTCATCCTTGCGGCGGCGAAGAGGGGGGATTTCCATTGGAACGACCGAGAGACGGTAGTAAAGATCCTCGCGGAACCGGCCCTCGTTGACCTCGTTGGCGAGGTTGCGATTGGTGGCGCAGATGATGCGCACGTTGATCTTGTGCAACTTGTTGCAACCGACGCGACGGATTTCGCGCTTCTCCAGAACGCGCAGAAGCTTGGGCTGAAGGTCGGGTGAGAGGTCGCCAATCTCATCGAGAAAGACCGTGCCGCCGTCCGCCGCTTCAAAGGCACCCATGCGATCGGTGTTCGCGCCGGTGAACGCGCCCTTCACGTGGCCGAACAACTCGCTCTCAATCAGATCCTTGGCCATGGCGGCGCAGTCGATCACGATGAAGGGCTTCTTGCTGCGAGCGCTGTGAAGGTGGATCTCCTCGGCGAGAACCTCCTTGCCGGTGCCCGTTTCGCCCGTGATCATGATGGTGGCTTCTGTCGGCGCATAGGTCTCGGCGAGATAAAAAATGCGGCGCATGGCCATCGAGCGCCCTAACGCCTTGCCGAAGGATTCGTGCCGGCTGAGGGGTATGTCGGACGCTTCCTGCAACGGACAGAAAATGAGCCGGGTCTTGCCGATCTGGATCTCGGCACCGGGCGTGAGACAGGCGGATGTGACGGTGACCCCTTGAACGATCGTTCCGTTGGTCGAGCCGAGATCACGAATGTGGTATCCGCCCTGATCCACGGAAATTTCGCAATGCCGTTTCGAAATGGTCGAGTCCTGCAACGCGAGATCGTTGTGCTCGTCCAATCCAATGGTGAACACTTCCTTGTTCACCACGAATTCCTGCCCCTGGAGGGGACCGCTGACGACCAGCAGTTTGGTCTTGCGCACGCGCAAAGTGGCTGGCTCCTGATCACGGCTCAACACCAGAGTTTGCGACTGCGTCTGATTTGTACGAGTAATCGACATGGTGTGTTAATCATAACGCACGCATACGGGCGTGTACAGCAGAAAATGGCCACTCTTTTGTTGTGACAAGCGGCGCGTAACCTGCCATTATGATGTTTTAGATCAAAACCAACCCATGACCTGGATTACCGCCATAGGAATGCTCTCGCCACTCGGACTCGATGCAGCCGAGACCACCGCCGCGCTCCGCGAGGGCGTCTCGGCCGCGCTGCCGTCGGATACCTTCAAACGCGTCGATGGCTCGCCGTGGCTGACAGCCGAAGTGCCGCCGTTCGCGATGGCCGACTATCTCACGCCCAAGGCGTTCCTTGACCGCAACAGCGCCCTCTTCCTGGCCGCCTGCGCCAGCGCCCTGCGCGCGGGCGGGCTGGATCCCCGGAATCTTCCGTATGGTCGCGCGGGGCTCGCCGCCGCGACGGTGTGGGGCGGACTCGACACGCTCGACCTGTTTTTTGCCGACTATCGCAACAAGGGCCCCCGCCTGGTCAAGCCGCTGCTCTTTCCGCATACCTACGCCAATACGGCCGTGAGCCTCGCGGCCATGGAATGGGCACTGACCGGCGAGCACATCAACATCGTCAGCGACCGCACGGCGGCGGGTCAAGCTATCTGTGAAGCGGTGGCGCTGATCCGGGAGGGCCGGGCCGATGTCATGCTTGCCGGCGGTGTCGAGGCTCTCGGACTGTCGTTGCTCCGCGCGCTCGCCGAGGTTGAACCGCTGGCCGCCGGAGCCGATGCGCCACGCCTTTTCTCGGATTCAACGGGTGTGGTTCCCTCGGAGGCGGGGGTGGTTCTGCTGCTGGAGGATGATGCCGGCGCGCGAGCCCGCGGCGTGGCGCCCCTGGCACGGGTCTGTGGCGCCGCCTGCGCCGCCACGGCCGAAGAGGCGCTGGCGCGCGCCCTTGAGCAGGCCGGCATTCCCGCCGACACCGTGGGGTTTGTCGTGGTGTCCGCCAATGGATCGGCGGCCGATGCGCGCGAGGCCGCGGCGGTCCGCGTCGTGTTTGGCGGTCGCCCGCTTCCGGTCACCGCACCGCTGGGGATCTGCGGCGACCTTCAGGGGGCAACCGCCGCCTTCCTGGCCGCCTGCGCCGTGCTGATGGTCCGCGGCGGATTTCTGGCGCCCATTCCCGAACAACCGCCCTGCGACGGCATCGACTGCGTGATCGGCACCGCCCGGCCCTGTCCGCCCGGCCCCGCCGTGATTCTGACCACATCCGGCGCCAACGCCGTCGCGCTCATTCTGGATGTGGCTACGCAATGCGCGTGATGTGCACGTCGCCGGACAGGATCGCCACGGTTCCGCCGTCCGCCTGTTTCAGCAGCAAAGCGCCTTCTGGACCCAGCCCCGTCACGCGGCCCGTGATGGCGCCGGCCGTCTGCTCCACCGTCACGTCGCGGCCATCCAGCGCGTGACGCGTCTGAAACGCGGGGCGCAACGCGCCGAAACCCTCTCGCAGCCACGTCTCGTACAGCGGCTCGAAAACCCCGAGTAATTCGGCGACGAAGCGCGCCCGCGCAATGACCGTGCCCGATTCCAGCGCGAGTGAGGTGGCTCGTGGCGTCAGTTCGGTGGGGAATTCCATCGGGTTGAGATTGACGCCGATGCCGCACACGACCCGCCTGATCCGGTCGGCTTCGGCCTCCATCTCGCAAAGGATGCCGCACACCTTGCGGCCGTTGATGAGGATGTCGTTGGGCCATTTGACCAGCGGCCGTAGTCCGGGCGCGATCCGTTCAATCGTCAGCGCGACCGCCAGTCCGGCAACCAGCGGCAGCGTGGTCACGCGGGCCGGCTCGATGGCGGGCATCAAGAGAATCGACACATAGGCGTTGAGGCCCGGCGGCGACACCCAGGCGCGGCCCATCCGGCCGCGTCCGCCCGTCTGCGCGTCCGCCGCGACGACCGTCCCCTCGGTGGCGCCCGCATCCGCGTATGCGGCGGTCTGGCGGTTGGTCGAATCGACCGAGTGGAGAAAGTGATACGGCCGGCCGATCAGGCGCGTGGTCAGCAGCGGCGTCACCTCGGTAGCGAGCGGTGTGTTGGGACAGGCCTGGAGGCTGTAGCCGCGTCGCGGCGCGGCGTCAATGCGGTAGCCGGATCCGCGCAAGCTCTGAATGTGCTTCCAGACGGCGGCCCGGCTGATCCCCAGATCGGCACACAGCCGCTCGCCCGAAACTTCGCTCCCCGCCGCCTGTTTCAAGCACGCGATGATCCGCTCTCCCGGATGTGCCGCCATCCCCGCCGTGTGCTGATCCATACGCCGTCCTTTCTTGCTGTAAGAAGTCCCGATTGTTGTACCACCCGCCCGAAGAATGTGCAAACGGTTTCTGCGGACGCGGGGTAATCGGGGCGCGGTCAGTTCTGATGAGGGTTATTCCTTAATCGTAATGCATGCCATTCAGGCTCGTCCCTGGCGGTCCTTATCGGACAGTGAACGTGTGTGTTTCCCTTCCTGATTTCATGTTTTCCTGATGAGGCTCTTGCAAAACCCCCTCTGGGGTGTTTGCAAGAGAGAAGTCAGAATACAGAATACAGGAGTCAGAATAACAGAACACGTTGCCCGTGAGAGGGTTCCAATTCTGAATTCTGAATTCTGGCTT
>JBIJDW010000202.1:0-6009 GCA_044343885.1 Kiritimatiellia bacterium | reverse complement strand
ACCCGTTCCCATTCCGAACACGGAAGTGAAGAGCATCTTCGGCGAGGGTACTGCGGGGTTAGCCCGTGGGAGAGTAGCGCGCCGCCGGGACTTTTTTCCCAGCCCGGATTGTGTCTCAAACACAATCCGGGCTTTTTTTTGCCTTTGGCAAGAGAGAAGTCAGAATACAGCCTGCCGCGCGGCGTAGCCGCGAAAAAACGATTGGGTAACTTTTTGGTGAAGTCTGTTACAATTCCGCTCTGCCCACGGCAGCCATGGCCCGCTTTACTCTGGTGCCACCGTGCCCCGAATACAGACTGGTCCCGGCTCGACAAAAAATCATTGGTGAGGCGAAAACTCTCCCCCAGGCAAGACTGCTACTCATTGTCTACCGGGCCGTGGGCGCACACAACACCCAAGGAGAAGGCCATGCCCAACAACCCAACACCCGTGTTCGACGAAATCCGGCGGAACGTCGCGGGAATCGACATTGCCGGACACGCCGATCACTACGTCTGCGGCCCGCGTCGCGACGACGGCGGGCACGACATCGCCCACTTCGGGACGACCACGTCGGAACTGCGCCGAATGCTCGGCTGGCTGAAGGATCGCGGGGTGGTTTCCGTCGCGATGGAGAGCACCAGCGTCTACTGGATACCCGTCGCCGATGTCCTGGAGTCCGAGGGCATCGAGGTCGTCCTCGTCGACACGCGCGAGGTCCGGATGGTGCCCGGCCGCAAGAGCGACGTGAAGGACTGCCAGTGACTGCAGAAGCTGCACAGTGGCGGGCTTCTGCGCGGCGGGTTCCGTCCGCCTGAGAGCGTCGCCGCCGTGAGGACGGTCCTGCGCGAGCGCGAGAACCTGACCATCATGCGGACGCAGTGCATCCAGCAGATGCAGAAGAGCCTGGACCAGATGAACGTGCGCATCCACCACGCGGTATCGGACATCGACGGTAAGACGGGCATGGCCATCGTCGGGGCGATCGTCGGGGGCGAGCGCGACCCGGTCACGCTGGCCAAGCTGCGCGACAAGAGATGCAAGCAGACGGAGGCGCAGATCGCCGAGCACCTGACCGGCACCTGGCGGGACGAGCACCTGTTCAACCTGGCGCAGGCCTACCAGACACTGCTGTTCATCGACGAGCGACTCGCCGAATACGAGGAGAAGGCCGCGTCCATGTTCAAGGCCCTGGCGGCCGCATCGGGGAACGAGCCGCCCCCGCCGCCGCCCGACGGGGCGAAGCCGTCACAGAAGGAACTCCGTGACACAGCCGAGAAGCGGGCACTCCACCAGCTTGCGGGGTTCGACATCACGAGCGTCGCCGGAATCGGGTATGACACCGCCGCCGCAGTCCTCGCAGAGATCGGCACCGACCTCTCGCGCTTCCCCTCCGAAAAACACTTCGCGGCGTACATAGGCCTCGCGCCCTCGCTCGGCAAGAGCGCGGGCAAGAACGTGCGCCAGCGGAGACGATGCAGGAACACGTCACGGGCAGGCCGAGCCTTGCGCATGGCCGCGAGCACCCTATACAGGTCGCAGAGCGAACTCGGAGCGTTCTTCCGCAGCGTCGCGCGACGCACAGACCGCAAGACGGCGGTCAAGGCCACCGCCAGGCGCATGGCGCACATGATCTACAGGGCGATGCGCTACGGCGCGGCTTACATCGACCGCGGGGCAGAGGCGTTCGAGGCGCGGATGCGGGAGCGGACGCTGCGAACAGTCCGCAACCTCATCAAGACACACAAGATCAACGAGTTGGAACTGGAGACGGCTTTGGCGGCGATCTGAAGTTATAGGCAAGGAGTCAGGAGTCAGAATATAGGAGGGTTCCAATTCTGAATTCTGAATACTGGCTTCTGAATACGGCGCTTGCAGAACCGACTCAGGAGGTTTTGCAAGCGCCTCAGGAATCCGAGCCGGATCGCAAACACGCGCTACGCAGGATCAGGGCGGTGGCGGCGGCAAGTGTGGCGGGTCCTGAGAAGGGGATGAGCGCGGCGCAGAGGCCTGCGTTGAGCACGAGGGCCGGGACGGCGGAAAGTGGTCGCACGATGCGGGTGGATAGCCGCTTGTCGGAATCGGCCGTGAATCGGACCCAGATCGGACTTTCGCCGACGATAATCGGCAGGGGATGGCGGGGAAGCCACGCGTGCGCGGTGAAGCGGGTTGCATTTCGCCCGCTTACGCAGCAGAGCACCTGCCGTCTTGAATTGAGGGTCAGCGTAATCGGCAGGGCGCTGCCGTCGCTGGCGTAGAGCGGCCGAATGCAGAGGGTGGCGGAGGCGCCGGAGGTGATGGCGCGTGCGGCTGCGGAACGGAAGGCGTTTGCGAGCTGCGAGGGGTCTGGATCAATCGGGTCCAGCGTCACCGCGATGTCTTCGGTGACGCGCCAGGCGTGGAGCAGCGAGGCCATCCAGGCCGGTAGCAGAAAGCAGGCGACGGTCATGGCGACCACCCACGGCCGGTCGAGCAGCAGTGCCAGACCGGTGCCGCACAGCAGAGCTAAGGCGGATTCCGCGGCCGGTCTGGAATGCAGGCGGGTCATGGCATGGGTGATCCGGGTGTTAGGATAAGCCTCACCGCATCGGGCGCGAGGCCGGAAATTCGGACGCGTTTGAGACGGCCGGTCGCGCCGGAGAGGATCGTGACGGCGCGCACGGGAAGTCCGAGCGATTGGGCGAGGAAAACCGACAGCGCGGCATTGGCCTTGCCATCAACGGGCGGCGCCCGCAGGCGGATACGTACCCAGTCAGGGTCGACACTGGCGATGGCGTCGGCGGATGCGCGGGGTTGCACCTTGACGGTCAGAATCGAACCCCCGGTTGTGGGAACGAGTGCGGGCATGGTGCCTCGTGGCGTTAGGAGAGCATGGCGGAGAGCGCGAGGAGAAACCCCGAACAGGCGCTGTAAATCAGGCGGAGCGCAAAAAAGAAGATCAGCGGCGTGAAGTCCATCATCCCGGCGACGAGCGGGGCGCGCGCGAAGCGGCCGAGAATGACGGTCAGCCCCTCGGCAAAGATCTGGCGAAAGATCTGATTCCCGATGAGCATGGCGGCAAGCCCGCCGATGATGCAGGTGATCAGGGCGCCACGCATGGCGTTCAGTCCGTCGGCACAGGACGCGGCGACCATGCATCCGAGCTTGAGCACGGAGACCAGCCCAGAAGGCCAGTCGGCAATCGGCAGGGACCGCACGCCGCCAGCGATGACCCCGGCATCCAACATCTGGAAATCTGCAAGCTGCTTCGTCACCAGCATCTGGAGTTCCAGCACGATCAGCAGATGGACGGTCACCAGCAGGGCGATCCGCAGGGGGGGCGTCAGCAGGGAGAAGGGACGGGCAGAAAATTCGAACGCCTCGGTGCCGCGATCCCGGCGGTTGGACGGAGTGATCATTCGGATCAGGAGGTAGACGGTCCAGAGGCGGGCGATGAAGAGCAGGAAATCGAGCACGCTGAAGACCAGCAGATTAGGGAATGAGAATATTCGGGGCGTGAAATCAAAAATCGAACCGAGGGACAGCTTCCACTCGTAGCCGAAGCGGAGGGCGAGCGCGGCGCGGAAGACAAGGCCGCAGGCCAGCATCAACAGGCAGGTGAACTTGGCGGGAAGACCGAGCGCGCCAACCACGGCGTCGACCAGCCGGATCGGCCCCGAGAGAAACGGGTTAAAATAGAATTCGCGCCGGGGATCAGCCCAGAGGCGGATCCAGAACAGCAGCAGGAGGCAGTTTACAAGAACAAACACAGTTGCCATAGCCCGATAGAATAACCGTTGTCGCGGTCCTTGCCAAGACAGGAATGCCGAATTCTGCAGATGGGTTTGAACCGAGGATGGAGTTGCTCGGTAAAGGCATGCCGCGCTATACTGGCCGCATGAGCGTGAGCGCGTACAGTCCGCGCCGCGCATGGCAGAAACTGCCCGCCATTATCCGTCCAGAACCGTCATTCGCCGCTCCTCGAAAAATGCTGCTTGTACGTCCTATCCGTCGGAGCGCTGCCGTTGCAACACCCCATCAACGGCCGCTTGGCGCAACGTGATCGCCCGTGCCGACCGCGGAGTCCCAAAGCAACGCCGGCCGCCCACCGTAGGCATTGTTGGTCCACCCACTCGCAGCGGCCGGCAGGTAGCGAAGCGTAAGGATCTTGCAGTTGACAAGGGCGTTGGCTCCAAACGTTGGCGCAACACCCATGAAATACATGTTTTGAAGCCCACTGCAGTTCGCGAACGCGCCATGCCCGATGTAAGCGACGCCTTCGGGAATCGTCACGTCCGTCAGGCCAGCGCAATTCGCAAACGCACGGTCCCCAATACGCAAAACCCCATCCGGTATCGCATACAGACCGGTCTTGCCGCCAGGAAAGCCAAGTAGAGTGGCCCCTGTCTTGTCGAACAAGACGCCATCCACGCTGCTGTACATCGCATTGTTCGTCTCCACCGCGATTTCCTTCAGGCAGAGAGAGTACGAAAACGCATTGCCGTCAATCCGCCCGACACTGGAGGGGATGCTCACCTTGGGTAGACTCGCGCAGTAGTGGAAAGCATCGTTCCCAATGCTGGCAACGCCCTTGGAGATCACCACATTCGTTAGACCCGTACAGGCATCGAAGGCAAAACGCCCGATGCTGGTCACGCAGGCCGGGATCGTCAGGGACGTCAGGCCTCTGCAGGAATAGAACGCAAAGTCCCCAATGCTGGTCACGTTGCTCCCGAGCACCAACTCCGTCAACGAACAGCTGAAGAACGCCCTGGTCTCGATACTGACGACACCATTGCCAATCGTCGCGCTTCTCAGTTTACCGCACTCGGAGAATGCAGAGCTTCCGAGACTGGTGACGCTGTCGGGTATCACCACGCTCGTCAGGTTGGGGCATGATGCGAACGCAGAGCGCTCAATCCGGGTGACAGGCACGCCACCTAACTCATTTGTGATCGTCAATGGTCCGGAATAGTTCTTGTCAAAAGCGGTAATCGCGGCCCTGCCACCAGCGACCTTGTATGTGTATGGGCCAGACTGGTCCGCAAAACAAACCGACACCAAAGCCATGCAAAAAAAACCGACAATCGCATCGCACCATGCCTTCATTATTGCTCCGTTCTGTTGATACGCGCACTCTAACGACCGGTCCGACATCATTCAACTTCCGCCAGCCAGTAGCCAGTGTTGCACTGGCTACTGGCTGGCGGGTTTGCCATTCAGATACTCTCTCAGAGCAAGCACAATCAGATCATGATCTTCTTTATGCGGCAAGCCCGACACAATTATTGAGCCTATAGTGCCAATCTCCTGCGTGCGAATCGGGAAACCACCACCGCCAGCAGCATACGCCTCTCCGTTCCGGCCATACACCTGTTCAAAGGTCTGCCCTGCAATGCCCAATTCAAGAAAAACTCTATACGTTGCTTTGTCGTCAAGCTTGAGCATGTTCTTTTTTCGGGCAATCCATCGGGAATTCTCGAAAGTGGTACCCTTCATTGCATAATGAAACAAACAGTGATCCCCTGCTTCGATATCGATTTCCACAGCCTGATTATTAGCTTCTGCGAGTTTTATAATAAGAAGCCCGATATCGAGCGCTTCTTTATTTGAAAACGAGTCGAATTGAAGTTCATCTTCTTGTGCGAGAACTTCGGTGAGTTCTTTGTGGAGGTCTGCCATTGGGTGCCTTTATTGATAAGAAATCGCTTTTCTTAACCCCCCCCCGGTCGGCCTCGGTCCGCACGGGCCAAAAACATGCCGAACCCGGTCTCACGCAACGATCTCATGGGGGGAAGCATGGCAGAAGCGGCGATAAACGTCAATCCCGTACACACCGTGGTTCTCCGGGCAAGCGCAGGCGCACCCGCGCCTGTCAGACCGTCCGGCTTTTCATTTCCGACCTTAAAACGGCCACATATTACGTGAGGCGCTTGCAAAACCTCCTGCGTCGGTTCTGCAAGCGCAGTATTCAGAAGCCAGAATTCAGTATTCAGAATGGGAACCCTCTCTCGGGCCGCGTGATCTCATATTCTGACTCCTGTATTCTGA
>JBIJDW010000201.1:0-6043 GCA_044343885.1 Kiritimatiellia bacterium | reverse complement strand
AACGTCGAACAGGTGCTCAAAGCCCTTCGCGAAGATCGCCAGGCTGGCCGCAAGCCGCGTTACGACTTCGTGGAAGTCATGGCCTGCCGCGGCGGATGCATCTCCGGCGGCGGACAGCCGCTCGGCGCCACCGACGAGGTTCGCCTCGCCCGCACCCGCGGGATCTACGCCGACGATGAGCGCTCGACCCGCCGCTGCTCGCACCAGAATCCGTACGTGCAGCAGCTCTACACGGAGTACCTGGGCAAACCCCTGAGCAAGAAGGCCCATCAGCTTCTGCACAACCACTACAAGCCGCGTAAGGTCTACGCGAAGTAGGCGGGATACGACGTGCAGGCAGGGAAAACGCATCTTATTTTTAGCAAAAACCGCCAATTTGCGGTTTCACACGGATGCCCCACCCGTGGATACACGGACGGCCTACCGGTGAAACCGCTGAATGATGGCAACTAACAAGATTTTTAGCGAATGTTCGTTCCGCCGTCCGTGTATTCACGGGTGAGGCGGACGAAACATTCGCTGATTTTTTGCGGTTTCTGCGAGAAGTGTTTTTGCAGCAGGGGAAAAAAATGAGATGCGCCCAGATGCGTTCGCCCTGAAAGTGCAGGCTTCCTCAGCGGCGAATCTCACGGTATAATGCTCCCCAATGAATAAGGAGGCTCTTGCAAAACCCCTCTGAGGTATTTGCAAGAGAGAAGTCAGAATACAGGAGTCAGGAGTCAGAATAATAGTACACGTTGCCCGTGAGAGGGTTCCAGTTCTGAATTCTGGCTTCTGAATACGGCGCTTGCAGAACCGACGAAGGAGGTTTTGCAAGCGCCTCTAGGGGAAAATCCAATGGCTGAGAGTGCGGGATGCGGCGCGAGCAAGCCGCCGTGGATCCGGGCAAGGGCCGGTCAGGGCGGGGCGTCTGCGGCGACGCGCGAACGGCTGCGGCGGCACGGCCTGCATACGGTGTGCGAGGCGGCGGCCTGCCCGAATCAGGGAGTCTGCTGGGAGGCTGGACGTGCAACCGTCCTCATCCTGGGGGATCGCTGCACCCGAGGCTGCCGCTTCTGCAACGTCGACAAGCGCCCGGTGAGCGCCCCCGATCCTTCCGAGCCGGCACGCGTGGCCGAGGCGGTGCGCGAAAGCGGGTTGCGCGAGGTGGTGATCACATCGGTTACGCGCGACGACCTGCCCGATGGCGGCGCGGCGCTCTGGGCCGAAACGGTACGGCGCCTCCGCGCGTCGGCGCCCGACGTGCTGATCGAGGTTCTGGTTCCCGATTTTCAGGGCGATGCGGCCGCGCTTGACGTGGTCATCGCGGCCCGGCCCGATGTGTTCGGTCACAATCTGGAGACGGTGCCGAGACTCTATCCTGACGTGCGGCCGCAGGCCGACTACCGCCGGTCGCTCGCCGTGCTGAGTCGCGCTGCCGCCGCCGGGCTGATCGTCAAGACCAGCCTCATGCTGGGCATGGGCGAAACCGCCGACGAGTGCGCACAGACGCTCCGAGACGCGCGGGCGGCGGGGTGCGCCATCTTCTACGCCGGACAATATCTTCAGCCGAGCGCACGCCATTTTCCGGTTACCCGGTTTGTCACACCGGAGGAGTTTTCGGACCTTCAGGTCGAGGCCCGGCGCGTGGGCTTTGCCTTCGCCGCCTGCGCGCCGCTGGTGCGCAGCTCCTATCACGAGGCGGGGCAATCGGCGATGGTGCGACGCATGATGCAGGCGAACAGGGGGTGCGACCGATGAACCGCGTGCTGTTGATTATGGCCTATCCCTTTCACCCGTGGTGTGGCGCGGCCCTGCGCGCGCGCCACACGGCTGCGGCCCTGGCGGGGCTGGGCTATGCGGTTGACGTGCTGACGCCCCCGGGCGGCGATCCGCCCGAGCTGCCTGGCGTGCGGGTGGTTCAGGTGCCGCGCATCCCGGGTGTCGGGCCGATGCGGCCGGACGGCGCGTCGGCGCGCGGCATTTACCGATTCCTGCTGGCGGTGTGGACGCTGGCGCTGGCGCGCGCGCACCGCTACAAGATCGTTCATGCGGTGGGCGCGGCCTGGCCCGCAGCCCGGCTCGCCGCGCGGTTTTGCGAGGGCGGCCTGATATACGAGGCCGATCCGCAAGATCGCTTTTCCGCGCAGCGCGCAAGCCGGGCGTTGCGCCGGGCCGATGCGGTGATCGCGACCGAACCGGAGGTGGTGGACACGATGCGGAAGCTGGGGCGACAGAGCCGCGCCTGCCTGATTCCCGACATCCCCGGCACGTGGCAGGAGTCCGACGAGGCTGGCCGGCTTGACGCCCGCACGCGTCTCGGCACGACGCCCGATGCGCCCGTGCTGACCTATGTGGGGTCGTTCCGCAAATTTCAAGGGGTTGACCTCGTGTTCAACGCGCTGCCGGCTGTGCTTCGCGACGAGCCGCGCGCCCGCCTGGTCATGGTCGGCGGCACGCCGCAGGAGGTTGCCGCGGCCCGCGCCATCATCCGCACGGCCGGTCTGGAGCAGGCGGTTGTCTTTCTCGGACGAATCCCCGCCGCCGAGCTGGTGCAGGTGCTGGGCGCGTCGGACATCCTGCTCGCCCCCCGCCGCGCCGGAACGCAGGTGCCGATGAAGGTGCTCGACTACCTCCGTTCAGGGACGGCCATCGTGGCGACCGACTGCGAGGCCAACCGGATCGCGCTTTCGTCCGAGTGCGCCCTGCTCGTGCGCCCATCGTCCGAGGCTCTGGCTGCTGGCATCCTGACGCTGGCCCGCGACCCGGAGCGCCGCGCCGCCCTAGGCGCCGCCGGGCGCGAACGGGTCGAGCGCGAGTTTTCCTTCGCCGCCTTCCAGGATGGACTGAAGCGGTGCTATGCGTATGTGCTGCTAACAGGAACACCATGAACGAACAACCCCGCGTACATGTATTGGCGTGTGGCGTCCTCGCCGCGGATCTACGGGCGCTGGCCCCGAAGATTCCGGTCCGGCTGACCTTTGATTTCCTGCCGGGCAAACTGCATGCCACGCCCCACGAGCTGCGCCGCAGGCTGCAGGAGCGGATCGACGCGGTCAGCGCGGCCGGCACGGCCGATGTCATCGCGATCGGCTACGGCCTGTGCGGCCGCGGGACGGTTGGACTGCACGCCCGGAGCGTCCCGCTGCGGGTGCCCAAGACGCATGACTGCATCGCACTGTTTCTCGGTTCCGACGCCGCCTATCAGGAGCAGTTCGCCCGCTGTCCGGGGACGTACTACGTCTCGGCCGGTTGGGTTCAGGAAGGGATGGGGAGCGCCAGCGCGGTTGCGTCGTCCGTGGAAACAGGCGCCGGGGTCTGTCCGCCGGACGACGCCGACGGCTTGGGCGAGCAATACGGCTCGGAGAACGCCCAGGCGATCCGGCAGTTCATGGACAGTTGGAAGCGCAATTACTCGCGGGCGGCGTTCATCGACACCGGCATCGGCAACACCCACCACGCGCGCATCGCGCAGGCCATGGCCCAAGAGAACGGCTGGGCCTACGAGGCGCTGCGCGGTTCGCCGGATGTGCTGGCGGCGGTGCTTACGCCGACGCCCGATCCGCGGGTGTGCGATGTACCGCCGGGCATGGTGACCGCATTCGACGCCGTGTCGCGATCGCTCACCGCGCGCACGCCGGCCGGCGCGGCCGGGGCGCGTCCGAAACCGGCGGCGGCGCCGACTAGGATCACCCGCACGCCGCGCACCGGCTACGGACTCGGCATCGACGCGGGCGGAACCTACACCGACGCGGCGGTATTCGACTGGGCCGAACGGCGGGTGGTGGCCAAGGCCAAGGCGCCGACGACCCACTGGGACTATGCGATCGGCATCGGCGGGGCGCTGGACCTGCTGCCGCCGGAGCTGTTGCGGCAGGTGAACGAGGTGGCGGTTTCGACCACCTTGGCGACCAACGCCATTGTCGAGGGGCGCGGCCAGCGGGTCGGTCTGCTGCTGATGCCGCCTGCGGGCGACGACGGTCTGGAGCGGATCAGCCACCGGCCGATGCGGGTGATTCCGGGACAAATGGCGATCGACGGCACGGAACTGGCTCCGACCGACCTCGAGGCGGCGGCGCGCGTGGCGCGGGAGCTGGTCGTGGCCGAACACGTCCGGGCCTTTGCGGTGACCGGCTATGCGAGTTCCGTCAACCCCGCCCACGAGTTGGCGGTGATGCAGGCGGTGAAGGCGGCGACCGGCCTGCCGGTGACGTGCGGTCATGAAGTGTCGGCGCTGCTCGATTACCGGGTGCGCGCCGAAACCGCCGCGCTCAACGCTCGGATCATCCCGTGTCTGGAGGCGTTTCTCGAACGGCTGCACGCGAGCCTTTCCGCGCGGGGGATCACGGCGCCGGCGATGATCGTGCGCAGCGACGGTTCGCTGATGAACGTGCGCACGGCGGCCGAGCGGCCCGTGGAGACGCTGCTGTCGGGGCCGGCGGCCAGCGTCGCCGGCGCCCGCTTCCTGTGCGAGGCGCCCGATGCGCTGGTGCTCGACATCGGCGGGACGACGAGCGACACCGCCGTGCTGCACAACGGTGTGGTGCGGATCGATCCCGACGGCGCGCGGGTGGGCCACTGGCGCACGCACGTGCAGGCTCTAGCCGTGCGGACGATCGGTCTGGGCGGAGACAGCGAGGTGCGGCAGGATGCGCACGGCTGGCATGTCGGGCCGCAGCGCGTGTGGCCCGTGTGCCGGCTCGACGAGGCTGCGGGCGCCGAAGCCGCGGCCGCCTGCCTGGCCTGGGTGCAGACCCACGCGGGCGCGGAGGCGGGGTCACAGGTGATCTGCGCGCGGATGCCCGGCAGCGCGAACGCGGGAAGCCTAGACGGCCTGGACGATCGGCGGCAGATGATTCTGCGCCTGCTGGATGCCGGTCCCATGACGATCAGCCGGCTGGTTCACGAGACCCGCTGCCTGCGCCAGGGATTTCTGGGCATCGAGATTCTGGTCGAGCGGCAACTGGTGCGGTTCTTCGGCTTCACGCCGACCGACGCCCTCCATATACAGGGACAGTTGGCGATGTGGAACACCGACTATGCGCGGCGCTATGCCGAGGCGATCGGCGCGGCCGAGCAGTTGGATGCCGAAGCCGTGTCGCGACGGGTGATCGATCAGGTCGAATACAAGCTCGCGCACGAACTGCTGATGACCCGGCTGGCCGACTGCTGCGGCGAGAAGGGACTCGACCACGACCACGGCGCGCTTGCGCGCGCGCTGCTGGAACGGGGTCTCGGCCGGGTGCGCGACGGCCTCGGGGTGGCGTTCGATCTGGGGGTTCCGGTGATCGGCATCGGCGCGCCCGCCGCGTTCCTGCTGCCCGCTGCGGCCGGGCTGCTGCGAGCCGAAGTGATCATCCCGCGCGACGGCGACGTGGCCAACGCCGTGGGCGCCATCACCAGCCAGGTGCGGGTGGAGAGGCAGGTCGTGATCGTTCCCGACGAACTGGGCCGGCTGCATGTCAATGGACTTCCCGGCGCCCCGACATTCATCGAGATGGACGAGGCGCAGGCCTTTGCCGAGCAGGAATTGACCCGCTGGGTGCTGCGGCTGGCGCGAGAGGCGGGCGCGACAGACCCCGAAGCCACGCTCAGCAGCGACGACCGCATCGTCGATGCCGCCGACGGCGTGACGGTATTTCTCGGTCGAACCCTCCGCGCCGTCGCGACGGGCGGGATCTGAAGGCGCTTCCGGGTTTGTGTGTGTGGGGGGGCATTGAAGGAGAAGCGGGGCCATGCTCAAGCCGCCGAACAGGAAGAGCCGACAAAGTGTGCGACGAAGCGTAGACGACAAAGTGTGGGACGAAGTGTGGGAACTAGATGTCATCCCTGACCGCCTTTGAGAGTTGTCTGAGCATGGCTGCGATTCGTCTGAACAGGTCGTCCAGCAGCGTCTTGCGCATGGACGCGAACGGCATGCCTTTCTGGTAGACTTTCAGTCTCTCGTGGCCCAAGTACTCTGCCATACCTGCTGCTCCTATCCCTGCCACGCCACACTTCATCGCTTTCTTCGTCCCACGCGTTGTCGTCTACGCTTCGTCGCAAGACTTTGTCGAGACTGATG
>JBIJDW010000200.1:0-6056 GCA_044343885.1 Kiritimatiellia bacterium | reverse complement strand
GCCTGCCCGAGGCCTGCTGGCGGCGGTGTCCGCGTGTCACCGACACCGCCGGCCAGCCGGTGCCATTCACTTGGGCGCCGCTGGGCGACGGCTCCGGATGGCGGATCGTGGTGCGGGCCGCACAGGCCCAGCCGCTGATGGTGACCGCTAGCGATAGCGCGGCGCCATCCGAGCCGCCCGAGCTGAACGAAACCTCGCAGGGATTGTCCGTGACCGTCGCCCGCATCCACGCGGCCCCGATTCGCACCGTCGACCTGTTTCAACAGCGATTCGCCGCTCTTTCCGAAAAGCGCCAAACCTCCGTGACGGTCATTGACCAAGTGGAAAATCCGCACGGACCCAGCGAGAACTTTCTGGCGGTTTACCAAGGTCCGCTGCTGGCCCCCGAGGATGGCGAGTATGTGTTCGCCGCGAATTCGGATGACGGCTGCTTCGTGACGATCGATGGCCATCCCGTGATCGCTTGGCCGGGCGGGCATGACATGGAAGTGCTCAACCGTCCGGCTGCCAACCTCTGGGAACGGCAGGGTCGCGTGACGCTGAAGCGGGGGCTGCACGAGGTCGCATTCTATCACCAGCAAAGCGGAGGCGCCTGCTTGGCCCGCCTGGGATGGCGGCCGCCGCAGCCGGCCCGCCCCAATGCGGCCCTGATCGCGCAGCCGTTCTCCAATCCGCTCGCGCCTGCGTTCGCCGTCGTCCCGGAATGGGCGCTCGACGGCCGCATCCCTTGCGTGGTGGAGGTTCGCCACCGGGGCGTCACACGGGCCGCCCTCGCGCCTGCGCTCGGCCTGGAACTGCGGCGCCCCCGGACGCCCATTGCCGTCGCTGCTTGGACGCGGGACGGCCGCCGGCACACCGACTTCTTCGCCGGCGAAGGACTGCGCGCGCTGACCTCCCATGGTCTTGCGATTCCGATCTGGGCCTGGAATCCCGCTCGGATTCCATTCTCCTTGGAATGGGATGTCCGCACGACAGGAAAGAATCCGCCAGCGCTCAAAACCCTGCTGTACGATGCCGAGCTGCCGCTCACGGTGCAGATCGGCGCCGACCGCAGCCCGCCGCCAGCCGCACGGCTCCATTCGCCCCGCCACGGGGTGGAGTGGCCGCTGGTGGCGCGGGACCAGGGCGCGCCGTTCCGCGTGCATCTCGGGCCGGTGCTGTTGCTGGAAGCGTCGCTGGGACGATGGGACGCCGTTCCGGATGAGCCACCGCCGAAGCGACCGACGACCCTCCTGACGCGCCTGATCGAAACAGGCCCGATCAGGTCGTCCCTGCCGCTGCCCGGCCGCCGCCTGGCGCCGTGGTGGCGCGGCGCGCCGCCCGAAACCGTCATGCCCGAGTTCCTGCACCTGGATCCGTGGTCTGCGGATGCCGCGCCGTTGGACGCCGCGCTGGGCGACCTGGAACCGGGCACAGGCGTGCTGGTGCGGCTGGATCGCCGGGTGGCTCGGCTGGGCATCAGCGGCGAGAAGGCCGCCCGGCGGCTCCACGCATTCATGCGCGCGGTGCGGCTGGCGGGCGGCGAACCGGTGCTGGTCATAAATCCCGAAATCGATCTCGCAAGCCCGCCGACGCAGGCGCTCGCGCTGGTCCTCAACCGGTTGAGCCTCGCGTTCGACTGTCCGTTCATCGACCTGAGGGAACTTGCGCCATGAATCCCGACCTCACGCTTCAGCCGCTCCCGGAACCGAACGCCGCAACGGTGCTCTCGCGCCGCCAGGCGATCCTCTTCGCCGTCACGGGGCTGATCCTCGGACTCGCCCTGTGGCTGAATGCGCGGGCGACGGTGCTCACCCTCAACATTTCGTTTATTCTCTTTTATCTGGCCTTTTGCCACTACAAGCTGGCGCTCCAGTTCCTCTCCTTGCGCCGGCAGCGGCAGGGCTTCGATCCCGACGCCGTGCCGGCGGACGGCTGGCCCCGTTACACAGTGCTGGTGCCGCTGTACCGCGAAGAGACGGCTGTCCCCGGACTCTTGGCACATCTGCGGCGACTGGACTATCCTCTGGACCGGCTGCAAATCCTGCTGTTGGTCGAGGAGGATGACTCGCTGACACGCGAGGCGGTGGCCCGTGCCGGCGTGACGCCGCCGTTCGAGGCGGTCGTGGTTCCCGTCAGCCAGCCCCGCACCAAACCCAAGGCCTGCAACGTCGGCCTGTGCCGGGCCACCGGCGACATTCTGGTGATCTTCGACGCCGAGGATCGTCCCGAACTGGACCAGCTCAAGAAAGCCGCCTCGCTTTTTGTCAGCCTGCCGGAATCCGTCATTTGCCTGCAGGCGTCGCTGAACTACTACAACCGCGACCGCAACTGGCTGACGCGCTTCTTCGCCATCGAGTACAGCGGCTGGTTTGATTACTGCCTCCCCGGATTGCACCGTCTGGATGCGCCGATTCCGCTCGGCGGCACCTCCAACCATTTCCGCCTCCCGGCGCTGCGGACGATCCGGGGGTGGGATCCGTACAACGTGACCGAGGACTGCGATCTCGGGATCCGCCTCTATCGCAACGGGCTGCGCACCGCCGTGCTCGACTCCACCACCTGGGAAGAGGCGACCTTCCGCGCGCTTCCCTGGATCCGCCAGCGGAGCCGCTGGGTCAAGGGGTATCTTCAGACCTACCTCGTGCATCTCCGGGCGCACGGCGACCTCCGGCGTCGCCTGGGGCTGAGCAAGCTGATTCATTTTCATCTGCTCTTTGGAGCCGGATGCCTCTGTCTGCTGATGAACCCCTTCTACTGGCTCCTGACGGCGGCGTGGTTCATCACGGGCGCCCACGCGATCCGCGACTTCTTCCCCCTGTGGGTGCTCGTCCCGGCGCTCCTGAGCTTTCTGGCGGGGAATGCGGCGTTTGTTCTTTCGGCCATGCTGGGCTGTCTGCGGCGGCGCTACTACCACCTGCTTCCGCAATGCCTGCTGATGCCGTTCTACTGGGTACTCATGAGCATCGGGGCTTGGAAGGGGGCGTTGCAGCTCATCACCAAGCCTTTCTTCTGGGAGAAGACCCCGCATGACGGCACGACGGACTGGGAGGTGGCGCCATGACCGACGGCCAAGCCTGGCGGGGCACGTTGCTCGCCTACATCCGAGAGACGGGGGTCTGCTTCGTGCTGGTCACGCTGGCGCTGGTGCTGACGCATGAGCGGGCGGCCGAATCCTCCGACCTGTGGCTGATCCGATCCGGCCTGTTGCGGGATCTGGCGGCCGAGCTGCCGATCGGACGCCAAGCGGCCGTCTCGTCGTTGGCCTTCATGCCCCTGCCCGTCGTGGCCGCATTGCCGTTCCTGCCGTTTGTGCATTCGGCCGGCACCGTCTACGCCTACCTGTACGGCCTGGCCGCGCTGCTGGCGCTGGCGGCGCAACCCCTGCGCCTGCTGCTCGCCGGGTGGGGCGCGGGGCGGTGGCAGGGGGCTGCGCCGCTGCTGCTGGCGCTCGCGGCGGCGGCGCTCGGGCCGACGGAACACGGCGACTTGCTCGCCTGCCTGGCGATGCTGATTGTGGCGGTCTTTCTGGAACGACGGGATCTCGCCGAGATGCGCGCGCTGGCCGGCGTTTTCTGGGGACTCGTCCTGTTCGCCCATGCGGCGGGGATTGCGCTCGTGGCGCTGCGCATCATCGGGGACGTGGCGGTCTGCGGCTGGCGGCGGCTGCGCGCGGAGGAAAAGGCCGTACGCTGGATACAGGCTGTCTCCGTCGCCTACGTCCTGACGATCTATCTATTCCTCAACTGGATGATCATGGGTTCGGCCTTCTATCCCGTGCGGGGCGTGTCCGACCTCTGGAGATCGGGTCGCGGCACATCCGGGCGCGAGCCGCTGGCGGATGCGTTGGCCCGGACGTGTCCGGGGTTGACGCCGGTGGCCAGCGGTCACTGGAGCTACGTGATCCGACCACTGCTGGCCGCGACCGACGGATACGCCTTCCTTGACTTCCATCCGGCCAAGCTTCCGGTTTGGGAAACCCGTTCACTCGTCCTCGTGGTTCCCGCGCCGACGCATCCGCTCGCCCGATTTTCCGATCTGCGTCCCGACCATCCGCCCGGCTCCGCGCGTTACCTCCGGCTAGCTCAAACCCCCGACTGGATCTTCTATCTGATCGATGCCAGCCCATGAGTCGGGACGAAGGCTAGCACGTCTTCTTCACGTTCGCAAGCCCGTCTTTCGCTCGAACGCGGCGGAGAAATCGGCGATCAGATCATCGACGGACTCGAGGCCGGCGGAGAAGCGGATGAGACCGTCGGAGATGCCGCGCGCCAGACGTTCGGCGGGCGGCATGGCGGCGTGCGACATGGTGGCGGGATAGGAGAGGATGCTCTCGACACCGCCGAGGCTCACCGCCACCAGCGGCAGCCGCACCCGCTTCAGGAAGTCGACGGCGGCGGCGCGGTCGGCCAGCTCGAACGACACCACGGCGCCGGGACCGGATGCCTGGCCCGCGTGAATCGCGCAGCCGGGGTGGTCGGCCAATCCGGGGTAGCAGACCCGCTGCACCTGGGGGCGCTGCCGCAGCCAGGCGGCCACGGCGGTGGCGGTGCGCTGCTGTGCCTCCAGGCGGACGCCGAGGGTCTTGATGCCGCGGAGGAGGAGCCAGGCGTCCTGCGGACCGAGAATGGCGCCGAAGGCGTTCTGTATGGCGCGCAGGCGGCGGCCCAGTTCGGCCTCGCGCGCCACGGCCAGACCGGCGATCAGATCGCTGTGGCCGCCGAGAAATTTGGTGGCGCTGTGGAGGACGATGTCGAAGCCGAGGTCGAGCGGTCGCTGCAGGAGCGGGGTCATGAAGGTGTTGTCGGTGATGGCCAGCAGGCCGTGTTCACGGGCGATGGCGGCCATGGCCCGCAGATCAGTGATTTGCAGGAGCGGATTGGCGGGCGACTCGACAAAGAGGGCGCGCGTGGCGGGGGTGATGGCACGGCGAACCTGCTCCGGGTCGGTGGTGTCGACAAACGTGACGTCGAGCTTCCACCGCTTGAAGAGGGTGGTCAGAATGCGATAGGTGCCGCCATAAATGTCGCGGCCGACGATCAGGTGGTCGCCCGGCGCGAAGAGGAGCAGTGTGGAGGAGATGGCGGCCATGCCCGATGCGAAGGCGAGGCCCTGCGCGCCATTTTCGAGGCTGGCGGCGGTCTCCTCCAGCGCGGCGCGGGTCGGGTTGTTGCTGCGAGCGTAGTCGTAGGGGCCGAGGTGCTCGGGATCATCCTGCTGGAAAGTTGAAACCTGGTAGATGGGAACGCTCGATGCGCCGGTCACCAGATCGTGACGCGAGCCTGCATGAGCGAGCCGAGTTGACAGTTCTGCGGAAGGGGGAATCATAATCATCTCCAGGTTCTGAATACTGAGGCTCTTGCAAAATTCCCTCTGGAGTTTTTGCAAGAGAGGAGTCAGGAGTCAGAATTCAGGAGTCAGAATAATAGTACACCTTGCCCGTGAGCGGGTTCCAATTCTGAATACTGAATTCTGGCTTCTGAATACTGCGCGTGCAGAACCGACGCAGGAGGTTCCGCACGCGCCTCCGTGGTTTTACGGCTTCTGCGAATGTATCCGGGCCTGCTTCTCCTTGGCCGCGTTCGCCTGTTTGGCATCCTTCTGCTTCAGCTCCTTGGCCTTGTCCTTCTTGCTTTTCTTGTCGCCCATAGTGGCTCCCTTCCTCATGTCGATTCGGTTATGACAATCAGACTGTAGTCCTTGTGCGTTCCGGGTTCAAGCGAATTCACCTTCGATTTCGTAATCTTGCTTTGGCCCCGGGGCGATGTGTGGTACCATAGCTATGGTTGGCGGGAAGAATAAGACAAAGGGAAGCGGATAAAATCGGGGTCGGGGTCGGTATCGGTATCGGGGTCGAAAAGGAGATCGGGATGGCGTTTGGCCACGAGAAACTGGACGTGTATCGCGCAGCCATTGAGTACGTTGGCTGGGCGTATCGGTTCTGTGAGGCTCTGGCCGGGCATCGGAACGCCAAGGACCAACTCCTGCGCGCCTCCCAAGCCATTCCCCTGAATATTGCCGAGGGCAACGGAAAAGGGACCGACGGCGACCGGCGGCGGTACTTCGAGATTGCGCGG
>JBIJDW010000020.1:0-17611 GCA_044343885.1 Kiritimatiellia bacterium | reverse complement strand
CGGGCAAGCCGATCACCACCGGCGATCTCGATGTCGCCGGCGCGATGACCGCCCTGATGCACAAGGCGATCTATCCCAACCTCCTCCAGACGATCGAAGGCAACCCGGTTTTTGTCCACGCTGGCCCCTTTGCCAACATCGCCATCGGCCAATCCTCCATCATCGCCGATCGCATCGCCCTCAAGCTCGGCGATTACCACGTCACCGAGAGCGGCTTCGGCGCAGACATCGGCTTTGAAAAGTTCTGGAACCTCAAGTGCCGCTTTTCGGGCCTCACCCCCAGCGCAGCGGTTGTGGTCTGCACCGTGCGGGCGCTCAAGATGCATGGCGGCGGCCCGAAGGTCTCTCCCGGCGCACCGCTCGACCGGGCGTACACCGAAAGCAATCCCGGCCTCGTCGAACGCGGCGCCGAGAACCTCATCGCCCACATCGAGACCGTTCGCAAGAGCGGCATCGCGCCGGTGGTGTGCATCAATCATTTCGCCACCGACCATGACGACGAGATTCTGGCGATCCGCCGTGCCGCCGAAGGGGCCGGCGCCCGTGTCGCTGTGAGCCGCCACTGGGCCCAGGGCGGCGAGGGCGCGATCGATCTGGCCGAAGCCGTGGTTGACGCCTGTGCTCAGAAGTCGGAATTCCGCTTTCTCTATCCCCTGGACATGCCGCTCAAAGACCGCATCCATACCATCGCCACACAGGTCTACGGCGCCGATGGCGTCTCCTACACGCCGGTGGCCAAGGAGAAACTGGCGGTGCTGGAGAAGGACCCCGAGACCCGCACGATGGGCACCTGCATGGTGAAAACCCATTTGAGCCTCTCGCATGACCCATCCGCCAAGGGCCGGCCGCGCGGCTGGACCCTGCCGATCCGCGATTTCATGGTCTACCGCGGCGCCGGTTTCATCGTCCCCGTGGCGGGCGATATCAAGCTGATGCCCGGCACGGCCTCCGATCCCGCCTTCCGTCGCATCGATGTCAACACCGCCACCGGTCGTGTCACCGGCCTGTTCTAAACCAGAAAGCCCTTATGAAAAAACACATCGCCAACCACATCTATCATGTCGAGATCCTGCCGCCCAAGCAGGACTCGGAGAAGCTTGACGCCGACCTGCAGACCTTTGCCGAGAAGTATCAGCGTGTTCTCGACAGCGGCTACTGCATTTGTCTCACCGACAACGCCATGGGGCATCTCGCCTTCCAGGGGACGGAGATGATCCAGGAGCTGGGCCTGTCCGTGAAGCCCGATCAGGTGATGATCCACCTCAACACCTTCCACACCAAAGCCAACCTCGACGAGATCCTGCAAGCCTGCATCGCCCAAGGCATCCGCGACCTGCTCGTGGTCACGGGTGATGGCTCCGATCGTCTGCCCAAGCTCGAACCCGCCGACATCGGCGCCTCGGGCGTCGAGTCCGTGACCTCCGTCGAACTCCTGCGCTACATCGGGCAGACCTATCCCGGCGCATTCAACCTCGGCGTGGCATTCAATCCCTACGAGCCCGAAGATCACGAATTCGCGAAGCTGGACCGCAAGATCGCCGCCGGCGCGATGTTCGTCATCACGCAACCGGTGATCGCCCGCAACGCCGTAGTCGACAAGCTACTCGCCACCTGCCCGCTCCCCGTCGCACTCGAGGCGTGGATGAGCAAGAAGCTTCATCTCCTCTCTCAGGCCGTGGGCTACGAGATTCCCGAGAGCACGGTCTTTGATCCGATCGAGACGCTCCGCATCCTTCACCGCACCTATCCGCAGTGCGGCATGTATCTCTCCCTGCTCGGCTTCAAGACCCAGTACCACCTGATCACCGACACCTGGGTGTCGTAACACTAGGCGACGGTTCCTCAGGATCGATACTATCGACATCATCGATAATATCGACGTTATCGAAAAGGAAATTTAACCATGCGCATTGTGGTCTGCATCAAGCAAGTTCCCGCCACCAACGACGCCTCGATCGATCCCGAGACCAAGCGGATCGTGCGCGAGGGCGTCAAGGCCATCCTCAACCCCTTTGACACCTATGCGGTGGAAGAGGGCGTGCTGTTGCGCGAGCGGTTTGGCGGCGAGGTGGTCGTCCTCTCGATGGGTCCGCCCAAGGCCGAGGCGGTCCTGCGCGAAGCCGTTTCGCAGGGGGCCGATCGCGCCATTCTGCTGAGCCACCGCGCCTTCGGCGGCTCCGACACCTGGGCCACCAGCTACGCCCTGGCCTGCGCCATTCGCAAACTGGGCGGCGCCGATCTCGTGATCTGCGGCAAGCAGGCGGTGGATGGCGACACCGCACAGGTCGGCCCCGGCATCGCGGCACACCTCGGCTGGCCCCAAGCGACGCATGTCATGCAGGTGCGTTCGGCTACCCCCAAAACCCTCGTCGCCGTGCGCATGCACGAAGATGGCTATGACGTCTGCGAACTGACCCTCCCCGCCGTGATCACCGTGGTCAAAGACATCAACTCGCCGCGTGTCCCGACGCTCCGGGGACGTCTGGCCTCGCAAAAGATGGAGATTCCGGTCTGGACGCCCGAGATGATCGGCGCCGACACGGCCAAGATCGGACTGGATGGTTCGCCCACGCGTGTCGTCAAGACCGAACCGCCGCCACCCCGCAACAAGGCCTCGCGCCGCATCACGGGATCGCCCGACGTCTGTGCCGCCGAGCTGTTGCACGAATTGAGAACACGGAGTCTCGTCTAAGGAGCTTTCCATGCGTTTGAACCCTGCTGTTGCACGCGGAGATTTCCGCAATGTGTGGGTCGTGGCCGAAGTCCTCTCCGGCCACATTCAGCCCGTCACGCACGAACTGGTCGGCGCGGCGCGCGCCCTGGCCGATGTCCGCGGTTCGGAAGTCTGGGCCATCGTGCTCGGTTCCGGGGTCGCCGGACAGACCGGCAGCCTGATCGCCTGCGGCTGCGACGCCGTGATCGTGGTTGACGATCCTGCGTTCGCCGCGTTCAACGACGAGGCCGCAGCCCGCACCCTCGTGCAACTGATCGACAAATACCGCCCCGAAAGCGTGCTGTGCGGCGCCACCACCTGCGGTCGCGCGCTCATCCCGCGGGTCGCCGTGCTGGCCGACTGCGGCCTCACGGCCGACTGCACCGGACTGGCGATCGACCCCGACAACGGCGATCTGCTGCAGACGCGCCCCGCTTTCGGCGGCAACATCATGGCGACGATTCGCTGCTCCAACCACCGCCCCCAGCTTGCCACCGTCCGGCCGCGCGTGATGAAGGCGCTTGACGCCGACCCGCGCCGCACCGGCCGCGTCATCCGCGAACCGTTGACGCCCGACCCGTCTGACGCCCTCAAACGCGTGATCGAGGTCTTTCACAGCACCGAGACCGCAGTCAACCTCGGCGACGCCTCATTCATCATCTCCGGCGGCCGCGGCCTCAAGGGTCCCGAGGGATTCAACCTGCTGCGTCAGCTCGCCTCCCGCGTCGGCGGCGCCGTCGGTGCCAGCCGCGCCGCAGTGGATGCCGGATGGATTCCCTACGCCCATCAGGTCGGCCAGACCGGCCAGACGGTACAATCCAAGGTTTACATGGCCTGCGCCATCTCGGGTCAGATCCAGCATCTGGTGGGCATGCAATCGTGCGACCTCATCATCGCTCTGGACAAAAATCCCGACACGCCGATGATGCAGATCGCCGACATCGCCATCGTCGGCGACCTCTTCGAGATCCTCCCGGAACTGATTCGTCAGATCCCCGCGACGTAATCGCGCGTCGTCAGACGAACAGTGCGGCGAGTACGTCTGCTTCGCGTGTGGCCGTGCGCAGAAGCGCCACCACGTCGGGTTTGATCAGCCTTTTGCTGAGCGTGGCGAGAAAATGAATATGTCCGTTTCCGGCCCCTTGGAGTGGCACGAAGATCAGCGCCACCAGCCAGATCGCCGCGCCGCTGGAGGGGTCGGTGGTCTGGAGGCCGTTTCGGAACACGCCCAAGACGGAGGCCAGTTGCGGAACCACACCCGTGCGGCCGTGGGGAAAAGCGATTCCGTCGGACAAGACCGTTGACCCGCTCTGTTCGCGTTTCAAGACAGCCTGCACGGCCTCGTCGCGGCCCGTCTGCGGCAACAGTCCGCCCGCCACCGCGGCATCCGCCAAGGTTTCAATGACCGCGTAAAGATCATCACCCTCGGGGTCAAACCGAACCCGACATCGTTCCGTCAACACGTGACATGCATCCATGCAATTCTGCCTTGCCTGTTATCCAAACACCCGGGTTCGCAAGGCGTCATTTTCGAGAATGTCGCGCTCCAGCAAACCGTTGAGCAATTGCCAGACCGGTCCGGGAGTCCCCCGTCCGATGGCGCACCCTTCATACTCGCAAACGGCCACGACGTTGAGCGTCGTGCCGACGATCAGCACTTCGGCCGCGTCCAACACATCCTGTTCAGAGATGTCGCGCATCGTGACCGCCTTCAAGTCGCCGGCCGACACCTGTTCCTGCGCCAGTTCCATCAGTCGCAACATCGAGGTTCCCGCCAGGATATTCTCCAGTCTCGGAAAGACCAGTTCGCCCGATCGGGTGACGATCCCCACATTTTCCGTGGCGCCTTCGGTGAGGTGGTTGTCGGCGTCATAGCCAACGACAAAATCGACACCCCAGTCGACCGCCTCGCCCTTCATGAGTACATTGGGGAGGTAGTTGCAGTTTTTGATCTCGGCAAACTGCGACGGCTTCGCCGGCACCCGGCTGCGCCGCACGCGCGCGCCAGTGGGGTGCAATTCCATGAAGGGTGCGCCCAGCTTGTAGGCAATGATATACAGCGAGGGCTCGGGCGGCTCGTAGGGGCTTACGCCGAATCCGCCGGGGCCGCGGGCGAGCATGACCCGGCCCGAGCACATGCGGTGGTCGCCGGCCCGGATGGTTTCCAGCGTCAGCGCGCGGATATCGCCCAGTCCGCCCGGCCACCGCGTGCCGATCGCTGCGGCGGAACGTTCCAAACGATGCAGATGCGCGTCGAGATTGTAAATCGCGCCGTCCACGCATTTGAACGTGTCAAAGACTCCGTCTCCGCGATGGACCAGATGGTCGTCAATCGGGAGCTGCATCAGCACCGGGTTGGTGACGATGCCGCCCAACAGGCTCGAATACATGGCATAATAGCCGTCATGGTACGGTTTGCGTCCCGCTTCAAGCGCCGCCAGGTAACCATTGAGTGATAGGCGCTTCATCCCGCACCCCGACCCAGCCGCTCGCCTGCATAAGACCCGGAACGGATGGGCTGCCACCACCACGCATTGTCCAGGTACCAACGAACGGTTTTGCGAATGCCCGTTTCGAAGCTTTCCTGCGGCGACCATCCCAGCTCCCGGCGAATCTTTGACGCATCGATCGCATAGCGCTGATCATGTCCGGGGCGATCCGCGACAAAGGTGATCAGATCGCCATAGCGACCGCCGTCGGGACGGGGGCGCAGATCGTCCAGAACCGCACAGATCGTCTCCACCACCTGCAGGTTGGTGCGCTCGTTCGAGCCGCCCACGTTGTAGGTCTCGCCCGAAACGCCGCGATCCAGAACGGTCGCCAACGCGCAGGCGTGGTCGTCCACGTAGAGCCAATCGCGCACGTTGTCGCCCTTGCCATAGATGGGGAGAGGCTTGAGATCGATCGCGTTCAGAATGATTAGCGGAACCAGCTTCTCTGGAAAATGATAGGGGCCGTAATTGTTTGAGCAGTTCGTGATTACGACAGGCAATCCATACGTGTGGTGCCAGGCCATCACCAGATGATCCGAGGCGGCCTTGCTGGCGGAATAAGGTGACCGCGGGTCGTAAGGCGTGGATTCAGAGAACAGTCCATCCGTCCCCAGGCTGCCATACACCTCGTCGGTGGAGATGTGCTGAAAACGAAACGTCCGTCGCCGGGCCTCAGGCAATGCGGCCCAATGCCGCCGGGCCGCCTCCAGCAGGGTATACGTGCCGATGATGTTGGTCTGCATGAAGGCAGATGGTCCGTCGATCGAGCGATCCACATGGGATTCCGCCGCCAGATGCAGCACCGCGTCGGGGCTGAATGTATCAAAGGTCCGGCGGACGGCCTCCGCATCACCGATGTCCGCGCGGACAAACGCATACCGCGCGTCAGCAGCCGCCTCGCGCAACGACTCGGGGTTTCCCGCGTAGGTGAGCTTGTCCAGATTCAGCACACAAACGTTCTGCGTTCGCAACAGATAGCGTATCACCGCAGAGCCAATAAACCCCGCGCCGCCGGTCACCAGGATGCGCTTGTCGTTTGCCATCGTCAATCAGTCCTCTTCCGCGACGACCACAACACCTGGATGCGTGTTTTTTGCCTTCGCTGGAGTCGAGGCATCTGCGACACCCGTGTTGGGCTTCGTAGGCTCCTCAACCCGGATTTCCGGACGCACGTCTGGAGCGCCGCGATAGGCATATTTGCCGCCATAGCTGTAGGAGTAGCGGTAATGGTAGTCATAACCGCTGAACATACTGCGGCGGCTGAAGTCCACATCATTCACCAGGACGCCAATCACCCGCGCACCGACCTCGGTGAGGTGGCGGATCGCGTGCTTGATCGGTCCGTAATGGGTCCGGTCCGGGCAGCACATGAGGATCACGCTGTCGGCAACCGATGCCAGCACAACCGCGTCGCCCACGATGCCGAACGGCGGCGCGTCAATGATGATCCGATCATAGTGTTGACGCGCCCAATCCATGAACTGCGCCACAATGCCCGAACCCATGAGGTTGGCCGGACTGATCTCCGACGAGGCGCGTGACAAGACAAGATCGAGGTTCGCGAAGCCTGACGGCACGGGCAGCTTCTCGAAGAGCGCCGGATCATTCTTGTCGAGCGAGTGAGGGAGGCTATCGAAGGCATCGCGCGACATCTTGTAGATGCGTGCTTGGCGCGGCCGGCGCATGTCGAAATCCACCAGCAGTGTTCGCTGCCCGCTTGTAGCATACGAAAGCGCCAAATTAGAAGACGAGATCGTCTTGCCCTCGCTGGGTTGTGTGCTCAGAAGCAGAACGACTTTGGCGTGCTCTCGGTAGCGCGGCGAATCCAGCAGACTGCGCAAACTGGCGAACGATTCAGAGAAATGGGAAAATTTGTCCTCCGCCGTTATCAACGCCAAGTCCTCGCGCTTCTTCTTCTGCACATGCGGCAGCACGCACAGCACCTTCATGCGCAGGCGCTGCTCGATATCGGCAATATTCGTTATCTTGTCTTCCAAATGGTCAATCACGAGAATAAACAGGACGCCGATGAGCAGGCCGAGGATAGGCCCGGCCGGAAAAATGAGCATGGGTTGCGGGCTGACTGGCTTGCGCGGGATCATGCTCGTTTCGCCGACTTTTACGGTACACATGTTTTCGTCCTGGGCCAGTCGGGCCTCTTCCATCCGGTTCAGAAGCGCCTGATAGCTTTGTTCGTTGACATCGAGATCACGCTGGAGCTGGTGGAGGCGGAGCACCGCCTCATCGATCTTGGTCTGCTTGTCGGAATAGATCTTACTCAGTTCCGTCCGTCTGACCTTGAACGGCTCCATCTGGCTCTTCAGGAGAGCCAGATTCGCCTCTGCGGTATCGCAGGCCCGCTTCACCGTATCGGCGAACTGGGTCTGATAGACTTCGACCTCTTTATTCTTGACCAGCACATCGGGATGCTTCGCAGTATAGCGGGCTAGCATCGCATTCCGCTCGGCAATCTGATCCTGCAGTTTCTGGTAGGTTTGGGCTATTTCTGCGGCCCGCGGTGTGCTGTCCGGCAGCGACCCAAAACGGTCTGGCGCGTTCTGTATCCGCTGCAACGTCAGCAGCATCTCCTCGGCCATCGTAATGCGCGACTCCAAATCGGTGATGTCCGAGTTGACGCGTGCGAGCGCCAGACTCACGCTCTCTTTCTCTTTTTCGAAGGCGTCCACCTGTGTACTGACCTTGAAATCCAGAATCGCCTGATCGGCCTGTGACAGTTTCCGACGCTGCACCTCCACCGTCGATCGCAACCACGCGACCGCTTCTTCGGAAACAGCCTTGTTCTCATCCTGGGTGAATGTCTCGGTCGTCAGCGCATACGCATTGGCCATGTCGGCCGCCAATTGCGCACTGGTCGAACGTACAGAAACCGCAACCAGCCGTGAGCGGCGCTGGAGGGTGATCCGGGTATCCCCCGTCAAGATTGAAGTCAACTCCTCTTCGGGAACGGTAGAATTAGGGTGGTCGGTATGATAGCGGGCCAGCACCTGCTCCAGCATGGCGCGGCTGCGCAACCGCGCCAGACGGGTGTTGAACACCTCTTCCAGCGTTCCAGTCGTATCGGTTTCAACAATCGCGCTACGGAAGGGAGAAATCCGACTCGGGCGGATGCTCATTTCAAGCATGCTGGTCGCCTCGTAAATCGTCGGCATGATCTTGAACACAAAGAATGCGCCGATCGCGCCAAGAATTACGAATACCAGAATGGTGACCCAGCGCTGCATGCAAACGCGCAGCATCCGCTGGATCGTCACATCGCCAATGATCGATTCTTCGGACTCCTGCGCCCCCGCCGGGCTGCCGCCGTAGGGCGAACCATACGCGCCATACGCGCCATAGGGCGACGGCCCGTAATAGCCAGGCCCCGACGGATACGGAGCGCGCCCAGAATAGTGAACGGGGCTGTGCCTCGAATCCATCTGGCCAGCAGGCGTCTCACGACCTTCGACTTGATCTGTATTCTCGCTCATGCGTTCATCATCCTGCCTGGCTCGCTGGTAGCCGTTGATCCAGTTAATTTAAAAAAACTAGTATACTAAATTGCCCGGCGCATGGGAAGAAAACTTCCCAGACAGGTCACCGTCGCGCACCATGATAGCGCCACAAACGGACTGTGAAAGACCGATCCAATAAAACTTAGCCCGCACACGAGTACGGCACCGAAGGAGAGCACGACGGCCATCGGCGTCATCCGGAAGAGCAGGCACCGATCCGGCAAGGTTCCGAACCCGTTGAAAACCTGCGGCAACAGGGCGAGTCTCCGAGCATAGCCGATGATGATGGTTCCGAACGCAATGGCGACAAGCCCGCATCCGATGAGACCGTGTTCGCAGAGATATTCGGCGAGATCGTTTCCCGCGTGACGATCCGCTCGCATGAATTCCACGAGGCCGTGCATCGGCGCAAAGGATTTGAATCCGCCCGATCCGACGCCCATCCATGGGTGCTGGCCCCATATACGAAAAGCAGCCTCAACCGAATTTGGATATCCCGGCATCCATCCGGCAATCAGGTCTCCCCAGGATCCCGACGAATAGGCCGTAGAGATGAATAGATTGACCGAGTGATAGCGAACATACAAAGCCCCGCCGATCAGAAAGGGAACAATTCCCAAGACCATATTCTTGGTAATCTGGGCGATTGACAACAGTGGCCACGCGAAGAGAATCACGTACAGGATATAGGTTACAGCAAAAGCCCAGGCCACAAGGATTGACGGAGGATGACTGGATAGCAGAACGCCTGAAAAATTAAGGACCAACGGAAGCGCCATCCACGGCGAGAATTGACCAAGGATGCCGCGATCGAGCGCCAGCCCGCAACTGATGGCCAGCATCAGCACGTAATAGGCCCCCACGGCATCAGAAGGCGCCGAGAAGATCAACGAAGGCAATCCGTAAAGGCCCAGGAACTGCTGCAAGGCGATGCGAACAACCATCCAAAGGGCAATCGCGGCGGCATGCCAACTCATGCATTGAAGCACCAGCATTCTTCCCGCCTTGCCTGTTGCGTGCCGCAACACCGCGCAGATTCCGAGGCAGGCAAAGGCCAGTGTGAAGGTCAGCCAGGCGTCTGCCGACATCACGCTCGACGGTCCCCATCGCCAGACCGGCAAGGTGAATGCCCATTCTCCGGCCTTCGGCTCATACACCAAATGACGGCCACCGTTCAGCGCTTCAATCAAGAAAAAGCCGATTGCTGCCAATCCGGCATAAAGGAAGGGGTCATGGATCAGCCGCTGCATGAAACCAGCACGAGCCTGTTCGACAGTCTCTTCCGCCTTCATTGCTGGAAAAATAAGGCCGAGCGCGATTCCACCAATCACGATCCACAACAAACCGGTCCAGAAGCCGATCAGGGGGAGACTACTGACCCACGCCGAGAAGATCAATGCCAGAATGATATGTACCGTGCAACTGTTTATCCACATGGCCGATCCGACAGGACTGCGACACCCATAAACCAGATCCACCCGTTAATCAAACCGGGTGGATCTCACGTCTGTAAAAATGGATCAGATGCGAATCCAATCAATAGCGGAAATTCACTCCAGCATCTACACGGTAACGATCATATTCACTGGCGGCAACCGTTGACATTTTCTGCGAGGCTTCCGCTCCCAGACGCAGACTCGCATATTTGGTCAGACGGTACGTATAATCCACGCGAACACCGACGTCTTCATCGTCTCGGTTCGATGCAATATTTTTATTATTATACTCGTTGAACTGCCAGTTGAGACTTGTCGCCCAGTTCATTCTGCGATTCATTTGGTACGCGGCCCTCAGCGATCCATTATAGGACAGGCCGTAACTACCTTCGTCTGAGGCGCTTTGATGCTTGCCTGTGCCGGCCAGCATCCAGGTCCATTTGCGGGAGGCCAGCCACGTCAAATCCAGATTGTAGTAGGGGCCCCATTTCAAGCTTCCCGCATTACCGTATTCATACCCTTCAGCGCCGATTGACGCACGATAGGAAAGTTTTTCAGTCATCGCTGACGCGAGGCCCGTCTTCACGCGATAAGCTTTTGAATCAACCGTTCCCGCTGGACCCTTTGATTTCTCAAGGGTGTACCCCGTTCCCAACAAAACATCGGTCTTTTCCGAAATGCGGTGGGCCAGATCGAGATCAAACGGATAGGCCCTGCGATCACTGGAAGTCTCGCTCTTATAATCAGTATTTTCGACCCCCGCCATCACTTCGATGGCATTCTTGTGCGAAATCGGAACCCGGAGTGCCGTTTGGATCGCGTACTCAGTTCGATCCTCGTTGATGGTATCTAGAATGGCGTTTTTGTTGTTCTTGGTGGTAGTCCCCATAGACTGATCGATGCGGAATGTCACTTCGCGGGGGGACCGGTAGAGATATCGCAGTTCCTCTCTCCACTGATTGCTGTCAATCTTTTTTTGGTCGAGGTATTCCTCAAAAAGATACCAGAAGTTTCCGGAAAACTTGTGCGGACCCTCATTTTCATAATTGAAATCAAAACCAGGCTTTAGATTGGCGCTCTCGGCTTTGTCGCCATTTTTCACCCGCCTATAATTTGAATCATAGATGTAAAGTACATCCAAATATGGCGAAACCGTCAAGTCGCCAAATTTCAGACCATTGCTTGGCTCAATCGGGTCCAGCGACATGGCTGAATCCGCAACAGCCATCCCGGCCATCCCTAGGCCAGCCAGAACCGAAATAACAGACGTCCATACAGACGTGGGGACATACCGATCTGATTTTGAAACTTTCATGAATCTCCTATGAGTGTTATTCGTATGCGAAACTCTGACTAAATCACTTGTCCGTTATAGGGCGGCGGCGGCGGCGGCGGCGGCGGCGGCGGCGGCGGCGGCGGCGGCGGCGGCGGCGGGACCGGGGCAGGGGTGCCTCCTCCGACAGGGGGCGTCGGCGGCGGCGTAGGCGTCGGCGTAGGCGTAGGCGTCGGCGTAGGCGTCGGCGTAGGCGTAGGCGTCGGCGTAGGCGTCGGCGTAGGCGTCGGCGTAGGTGTGGGCGTCGGCGTAGGCGTAGGCGTCGGCGTAGGCGTAGGCTCGGGCGTCGGCGTCGGCTCGGGCGTCGGCGTCGGCGTCGGCGTAGGCTCGGGCGTGGGCGTCGGCTCGGGCGTGGGCGTCGGCGTAGGCGTCGGCTCGACCGAAGGCGTGGGCGCCACGAACCCCAATGGCTGCGCTGGCACTGCGGGTGGTGTGGCTACAGTCAAAGAAACGGTTGGCTCTCCCGTTTTCGTATCTGTTCCGTTCGCAAGGCTCAAGGGTTTATAATCTTTCAAAACGGTGGCGTCCACCACGTTCCCGACGACTTCCTTGATATCTTTACTCACCAAGCTTCCAACCAGACTGGATTTCTCTACCGGAGAAAGACCCTTATCTTCATTAAGACCCGTGCCTTTCACCTCTTGGAAGGTGGCGATCGTCATCGTAATCCGGATCAACGCATTCGGATCGGCTTTGGCACCCGTGGCGGCATCAGCGCTCGTCTTCTGTTCCACACTCTTGATCACGTCCTTGGCCACCTGCAGAAACTCAGCCTTTGTAATATTGTTCTCGTTCTTTTCCATGCCCACCTTCAACCCGGCCGAGATGACATCGGAGATGCTAGGCAAAGATTTTGGGTCGGCCTGGGTGAATATCGTGACCAGCATGCTCTTTTTGCTGTCGGAACTCTGGCAGCCCGCGACCAGTTGATGAGCGACCTGCGCCAGAAGCCCGTTCTTGACATCCGCAGCCACCGGCAGCGTATTGGCTGCCTTCAGCAGTGCGGCTGCAAACGTCTGCGCCTCTGCCGCGCTCAAATTCTTCATCGCGGCGGCTATTTTCGTCGGATTTTGTGCCAAGTCGCCATAATCGGTAGCCCCTTTCGCGACGTCGGTCACCCCGCACAAGGCGCCCAGAACAAGTAGCGTAGCCAGATGTTTTTTCATAATGCCCTCTTCTTCCCTTGACCTATTCAGTGCCCACATCGCACACCGTGCACGACAGCGCTCCGAATCCCGGTGATCACGGTGTGCAATGTACGCTGGTTCCCCAAAACATGCAAGCACATTTTTTAAAAAAAAAAACGACACCACCGCACGCCCCGATTACATGATCGTTTCGGGGACAAATACTACATCATCCGGCTGCAGGACGATGTCTTTGCTCGTGTCGCCATGGCGACCGATTGCGGTGAGGTCGATCTCGATGCGCCTGCGCTCGGTTTCGGAAATCTTACGGGTCACATGGACCTTGGAGAGCCACGCCATCGACGTGGTGCCCCCGGCCATCTGAATCGCCTTCAACACCGTCAGATCCCGCGTCGGCGGAATGTTGACCGGACCCTCGCGCACGACCTTGCCCATCACGAGCACCGTTCCCCAAGGCGATAATCCGCCGCTTGCCGGCTCGTAGATGAAGCTCACGGATACCTGCGGCTCGTGAATGTACTGGCCATAAAGCGCCTCCAGTTTCTTCTGCAACTCCTGAATCGAAAGACCGTCGCAGGGAACCACGCCGATCAGCGGCATCAGAATTTCGCCCTTGGCTGACACATCGCGCGGCATGTCCTCGACCTCTTTCTTGCCTGCGCCGCTCACGCCGATGCGTATGGAGTGGCCTGCCCGAATGACCGGATCGACGATGGGCCTCGTCGGCGATTGCACGCCAACTCCAGATCCGCCCGTCACGCCACTGTTATTGTTCAACAGCAAGCATCCAGACCATGCCGAGCAAAGAAGCAAGGCGAGTGCAGATCGAGCAATCATCTGTCCAAATTCCTTCATCAATGTGAGCCTCCCTGCAATCTGCAATGTCCACTGGGGCCCTTATTCGACCGACCCAAACAAAAGTTGCAGGCATCATACCAAAACAGCTCACGAGCATCAAACAAAATATGCGTGATTTCCATTGATCGGCGGCGATCCCTCATTGCAGCATGCTTGACAGCGCGGGCATCAAAAGCCTACCCTGTGCCGGACTGCGCCGCTTTCGGCTGGTCGTGGAGGAGTCTGGCTTTATGGCATTGATCAGCGTGAAACAAGCGGTGTTGGGCTTCGGCGGGCATCCGGTTCTGGATGGCGTCGAACTGCATATTGAACGAGGCGATCGGATCTGTCTGCTGGGCGCTAACGGCGCGGGCAAGAGCTCGTTGTTGCGGGTTCTGGCAGGTGAGATGCCCTTGGACGGCGGCGAGGTGGTGCGGCAGGCGGGCATCCGCGTCGCCAGCATGCCACAGCAGATTCCCTCCGGGCTTACGGGATCGGTGCTGGACATTGTCCATCCGGATCACGCACACGACACGGAGGGAACGCTGACGCTCGAAGCGGATCAGCTCATCAACCGGCTCGGACTCGATGCCGACGCACCCTTTGAAACCCTGTCGGGCGGCACCCGACGCCGCGTCCTCTTGGCGCGCGCCCTGCTCGGCAGTCCCGATCTGGTGATGCTCGATGAACCGACTAACCATCTCGACATCGAATCGATTCTCTGGCTTGAGAGCTTTCTCACCAAAATGTGCAAGACGATTCTTTTTGTGACCCACGACCGGGCCTTTCTGCGGCGCCTCGCGACACGGATCGTCGAACTGGATCGCGGACGGATCATCGACTGGGCGTGCGATTACGACACGTTTCTCCAACGCAAGGATGAGGTCCTGGCGGCCGAGGACAAGGAATGGGAGCGGCTGGACAAGAAGCTGGTGAAGGAAGAGGCCTGGTTGCGCCGCGGAGTCAAGGCGCGCACCACCCGCAACCAGGGGCGCGTGCGTGCGCTGGGGGAACTCCGTGCCGAACGGGGCCAACGCCGGGATCGCACCGGCGCAGTGAACATTTCCATCCAGGAGGCGTCACGCACCGGCCGGCTGGTCGTGCGTGCGCAGGACATCACCTTCGGCTATGCGGGCAAACCGTTGATCCGGCGCTGCTCCACCGATGTGCTGCGCGGTGACAAGATTGGCGTGATCGGCCCCAACGGCTGCGGCAAGACCACGTTGCTGCGGATTCTGTTGGAGGGCGAACAGGAGGGTGGATTGCGTCCCGACTCGGGGACGGTTCGACTGGGCACCAACGTGCAGGTGGCCTACTCCGACCAGCTCCGGGCGACACTCGACGACAAGCAGACGGTGCTGACCGCGCTCGCGCCCGATCAGGAATATGTGACCGTGGACGGCGTGCGTCGGCATGTCCTGGGCTATCTGGCCGACTTTCTGTTCACCCCTGACCGCGCCCGCCAGCCGGTGCGCGCCCTCTCGGGCGGCGAGCGCAATCGCCTGCTGCTGGCCCGGTTGTTCGCCCAACCTTCAAACGTGCTCGTCCTAGACGAGCCGACCAATGACCTCGACCTGGACACCCTCGACCTTTTAGAAGAACGCGTCGCCGGGTATGGCGGAACGGTGCTGATGGTCAGCCACGATCGCGCCTTCCTCAATGCGGTCGTGGACCGCACGCTGGTATTCGAGAAATTCGACAACTCCGAATCGGGCGGTCCGTGGCTCGGACGGGACGGCGGATGGTTTGTCAACGAATACGCGGGCGGATATGATGATTGGGTCGCCAAGCGGCGCCCGCCCCCGGTCCCCGCGACGGCCAAACCGGCCAAACCGGCCCGCGGAGAAACGGTTCGCAAGCGCCGGCTGTCGTTTGTCGAACGGACCGAGCTGGCCGCGTTGCCCACGCTGATCGAAACGCTGGAATCCGAGCAGGAGGCGCTGCATGCGCAGTTGGCCGATCCGGTCTTTTACCGCTCGGGCGATGCGCCGGGGTTCGCCCGGGCCCAAACCCGCAGCCACGAGCTGGATACGTCCATTGAGACCGCCTACAAGCGGTGGGCGGCGCTGGATCTGATTCGGCGCGAGTCGGAATGAAGCGAGAAAAGGCTATAAGAAAAGGCTGTAAGACTGGAAGGCTGGAAGACTGGAAGACTGGAAGACTGGAAGGCTGGAAGGGTTGGAAATAAACGAACGGGGCTGGTGTCAGACCATCTCCCCATAAAGCGTCTGGGGCTTGGCACGGGTGATGGTCACGGAGACGAGGTCGCCGGGGGCGACCCGGGCATCGGCGCGGTTCTCGAAGATCACGATCATGTTGCCGGAGGTGCGACCCGCCCAGCGCGAGGCGTTGCGCAGGCTGGGACCGTCGGCCAACACCTCGACCGTCTGGCCAATTCGGGCTTCATTGATCGCCTGACCACACCGGTCCTGATCGATGAGAAGGATTTGGTTTCGACGCATCTTTTCTTCGGCGTCGACCGTCTCGGGCAGGTCGGCGGCTGGCGTGCCCGGGCGGGGAGAATACTTGAAAATGAAGGTGTTCTCGAATGCCGCCTCTTCCATCAACGATCGCGTCGCCTCGAAGTCCTCGGTCGTCTCGCCGGGAAATCCGATGATGACGTCGGATGTGATCGCGAAGCCGGGGCGGGCCGCGCGCAAGCGAGCGATGGCGTCCAGATAGTCCGCACGGCCATAGCCGCGCCGCATGAGCGCCAGGATGCGATCAGACCCCGACTGCACGGGAAGATGGAGATGGGCGCAGATCTGCGGAATGTCGCGCACCGCCCGCACCAGCTCATCGGTGCATCCGGAAGGGTGGCCGGAGGTGAAACGGATGCGACGGATTCCGGGGACGGCCGCCACGGCCTCGAGCAGGCGCGGCAGGGGCTCGGAGAAGGCCGACGGCGCGGAGACGTCGATTCCGACCGCGTTGGCACGGCCATAGTTCATCACCGACTGGCCGAGCAGGGTGACTTCTCGGACGCCGCGCGCGGCGAGCTGACGGACCTCCGCAATGATCTCGGCGGCCGGACGGCTGTATTCGGGGCCACGGACGTCGGGAACGACGCAGTAGGCGCAGCGCCGGTTGCACCCCAGAAGGATCGTGACGAACGCCGCGTGCGTGCCATCCCGATGGACATGGGGGATATCGGTGAACTCCCCCGCCTCCCCCAGATCGGCAATCTGCGTCTCGCCCGCCGCCACCCGCGCGAGCAGTTGCGGCACCGAGCCATGTCGTCGAGCGCCGACAATGAAATCCAAGCCCCGAACCGAATCGAAGATCGACTCGCCCAGGCGCTGCGCCATGCAGCCCATGATGCCGACGATCAACGGGCGATTGCGTTTTTCGAAGCACAACAGCCCCGCCTTGCCCAGCGCCTTGTCCTCCGCCTTGCCTCGGACACTGCAGGTGTTGATAATGATGGCGTCGGCCTCCGCCTCACTGCCGACCTGAACGTGGCCGACGGCCTCCAGCAGGGCGGCGACCGTTTCGGCATCGCGGACATTCATCTGGCATCCATAGGTGTGAAGCAGAAACTTCATGGATCGCCGGTTTCTCTAGGAGTTTCCACTTTGTCTCGGTCAGCCTCCGGCCCCGTCACCGTGCCGACGATACGCTGAATGATGCCCCGGTAGTTCCAGCGCGGCTGGCTCGCCGAACCGGCGACATGAAATTCGAGCAAGAGCCGGCTAAAGGGAAGCGAGATGATCCGGGTAACCCGGCCCGCGATGGAGTCTTTGCGAAAAATGTTCGCGCGCACCGTCACATTCAAATCATCCTGAAGAAAATTATAGGAGCCCTTTCCCAACATGCTGAAGATGTCGCCTTCGACCAGCAGATCGCTGGAACGAACCTCACCGGCCCCCGCCTGAAAAGACAACGAGGCGTCGGACTGGCTGACGAGCAGATCGACGCCCGGGATGTTGCGGGCCATATATTCGGTCAAGCCGGCAAACAACGGCACGCGCGACAACACGGCCCCCGCCAAGGCGAAAGACCCGCTGCCCGCGAGCGACTCCAACTGATTGGTGGCCAGTGTGCCGGACAGCGTCACCGCGCCCGACACCCCGCCCTCCCACAGATTGGTGGTGGTGAGCGGCCGGAGCAGATCGCGCAGCGTCGCGTCGGCAATGGCCA
>JBIJDW010000199.1:0-6113 GCA_044343885.1 Kiritimatiellia bacterium | reverse complement strand
CTGGACGTCGAGTTCCTGCTGCACCTCTTTGCCGAACAGATCCTTGAGCACCTCGATCTCCAGCAGGCGCAGTTCGCGGTAGGTGATGACGAGGAAGTTGCCGCAGCCGCACGCGGGATCGAAGAAGCGGAGGGCACCGAGCTTCTTGTGAAACTGCCGAAGCATGGCCTTGCTGCGTCGGGCCTTCTCGAACTCCGCCCGCAGGGCATCCATGAAGAGGGCGTTGATGACCTTGAGGATGTCGCGCTCGGCGGTGTAATGGCCTCCGGTCTGGCGGCGTTCCTTGGGATCCATGATGCCCTGAAAGAGGGAGCCGAAGATCGCGGGGGAGATCTTCGACCAGTTGAAATCGGTGCAGGCGACCAGCGCGTCACGCATGGCGCGGTTGAAGGCGGCAAAGCCAAGCCGCTCTTTGAAAAGCTCGCCATTGACATACGGGAAGGCGGCGAGCAGTTCGTCGAGGTTTTTCTGGCGGCGATCGGGCGGAGTGTCCAGCACCTCGAAGAGTTGGGCCAGAAGCACGCCAAGGTCGGAGCCGTCCTTGGCCGTGCGGTTCTCGATGTAGAGTGTGAAGGTCTCGGGCTCGAACAGGCCGGTGTCCTCGGCGAAGAGGCAGAAGAGGATGCGCACCAGGAATCGTTCGAGGTCGTGGCCCGCGTAGCCGCCATCGGCCAACGCGTCGTGGAGGTTGCCGAGAATCTCCACGGCCTTAATGTTGATCGGGTCTTCCTCGCGCAGGCGGTGCTGCTTGTAGCCAGCGATGAAGGCGAGTTCGTGAATGTGCTTGTGCAGGTCCTTGATGGAAAACTCGGATTTGCTGTACTTGCGGGCCTCGAAAAGTGGCAGTTCGAGTTGTTCGTCCGGTTCCAGATCGTAGAGGGCGATACGGTCGAAGTCCGACAGGATCACATAGCGCGGCAGGTCGTCGGGGCGATGCTCGCGCGCAAGATCCTGAATGTAGTTGAACGCCTGCGACTCGGCCTTGTCGAGCGATTTGCCGCGGCTCTTGTGCTCGGCGAGCATCACGCCGCGCCAGAACAGGTCGATGTAGCCGTACTGACCGTTGATCTTGCGGACGGGCTCCTCGAAAGTGGCCAGCAATCGCCGACGGACGCCGAACACGCCGAAAAACTCGTCCCAGAAGGATTTCGCCTCGGCGTCCTCACGGTGCTCCTCGGCCCATTCGCGCGAAAAGCGGATGGCGTTCTGACGGATTTCGTTCCAACTGATCGGCATGCAGGTTTCCTATGGCAACGGCGCGGAATGACGGTCACGCAGATAGCAAGGAAGATAGCGCGATTGACGGTGGGTTGCAAGGCGGAAGTGAAAGGCCGCAAGGGACGGGCATTGCGTCCACCGAAAGGGATGGGTCTTGCGTCCACCATTCAGAAAGGCTCATCTTGTTCTTCACGTTGGGGGACCATCGGACGGTCGGGAACCGGGGCCCTATTCGGCGCATCAAAAAAGATACCGCTCAGTACCGCGTTCGTGCCACCGGTGCTGGTGAATCGGAGGATGACGTGTCCTCGCAGGTTCCACTCCAGATAGATGCCCGCCTGGAACGACTGCACCGTCTGCGTGGCGAGCACGTGCTGGGTGGCGGCGTCAAGCACGTCGACCCGCATTTCCCGGCCATTAACGTCCCAATCCACCAGATACAGCGCCACCCGATGCACGGCGCCATCGGTCAGATTGACGTCAACGTCAAAGCTGCCCCCGACCAAGTCGGGGCTATGCCAGCAGGCCGCAATCCGACCGGATGTGGTGCGCTGCAAAGCGCGCGGATCGGCGGTCGGGTTCGCTTCCCACACACACGTTAGCTCTGTCGGTGTGACCTGGGCATAAGCCGGATAATGGGTACTGTCGTTGACGATGGCGTAACCGTTGCCACCGTAGACCCCCTTCCAATTGCCCTGCGGCACCCGGTTCGCGCCAATGAAGCTGGCGGTGGTCAACGACACATCTGCGATGTCTTTGATGTGCTCCGTGCCGACAGACACCTTCCCGAAGATCGTTTCGATCGGGATCGCCTTGAGATTGATCAAGCCCTTCAACTTGTCCCCGTTTCGAAGCTCGATGGATGCTGTCTCATGGTCGTTTTCGATCTTGATAGTCAAGACCTGCTTCAAAGGAACCGCCATTTTGGCGTAGGAGGTCTGTATGGGCACCGATTCGATGGTTGGTACGCCGATCATGCGCGAGCCATCAATCAGATTGATTTCCATCCGGAGTTCTTGTGGGGCTTGATTGGTATTGGGCTGGCCAGCCCACGCACGTCCCCCCAAGCCCAATGCAACAAGAACTGCTATTCCGATCGTGGTGTTCACTTTTCTTGTCTCCTTTCGAATGGTGCGGATCAGGCGCGGCTACTTGCCGTCGCCTGCATCCGGCTTGTTATCGGTCTTCTTTGATTCGTATGTCAATATGACTTGGGACATCCCTTGAAATAATTCAGTAAGCTGAGTGGGCTTGAGTAGCGTGATACCGATGACCGTGACCTCAAAACTCCGTTTCTCCGTGCTTCCCACAGTCTCGGTTCCAGTCAACTTAAGATGTCCGTTTGGCATGGCTTTCCATTCGCCGACCCTGTCAATCCAAATATGGATGAGAGGCTGTGTTGCACGGAATGTACCATTGGAGGAAAACGACCATTTCTGAACATTGGATCGGCTCTCGTGTGGCACTATGAGCCCCGGCATTTCCACGAACTCGGGGGTCTGGTCGATGAACTCACGACACGAGCGAGGCTGTCGCGACTGACCAGCCAACTCATGCGACCAGTCATCATTCTTGGTGAGATACGCTGGCAATTGTGACTGAGATTCGGACGGGAGCGATTCAAGTGATCTCTGCCGATTGGCGCAGGAAGAGCACAACGATGCCAGTGCATATAGAATGGCAACTGATGGCAGGATCTTCATAATATTCGTTTATTCCTCCCGCTTGGCGACCTCCCAGTAGCGGTCGAGCTGATCAAGGGGGCAGTCCTTCATCTCCACGCCATCGGCTTTGGCGCACGCTTCATCGCGGCGGAAGCGGCGGCTGAAGCGGTCGGAGCAGACCTGCAGGGCCTGCTCGGCGTCGACATCCAGAAAGCGGCACAGGTTGACCACCGAAAACAACAGGTCGCCCGCCTCATGACGGAGCGCCTCGACTGGAGCGCCTGCATCGGCCGCCTGGCGCAACTCGGCCGCCTCTTCGACGATCTTGGCCAGCGGCCCTGCGGCATCGGGCCAGTCGAACCCGACGCGTGACGCCTTGGCCTGCGTCCGCTGCGCGCGGAGGAGCGCCGGGAGCGAACGGGGCACGCCGTCCAACACCGAGACGCGTTCGCTTTTCTCGATCTTCTTGATCGCTTCCCAGTTCTTGAGCACGTCGGCGCTGTCGGTCACCGTCACATCGCCGAAGACATGCGGATGGCGCAGCACCAGCTTGTCGCAGAGTGCGTGAGCCACATCGTCCAGCGCAAACTCCCCCCGCTCGGCGCGAATGTGGCTCTGGAACACGACTTGCAGCAGCACGTCGCCCAACTCTTCCAGGTGCGGACCAGGAGTCCCCTCCTCCATGGCTTCGAGAAGCTCATGGACCTCTTCGAGCAGGCACGGTTTGAGCGTCTCCAGCGTCTGTTCGCGATCCCACGGACAGCCTGCCGGGCCCCGCAGCCGCGTCATCACCGCCTGGAGCCGGGCCATGCCGCCGCCGGGAATCCGCTGCTGTGCGTCGTTGTCCATCCCCCTCACGCCTTCTGCCACAGGATCCGCATCACCTCTTTGGACAGACTGTCCCCAAAGTTCTCGACGATCGCGTCAACGCCGCTGCAATCCTGATTCTGGGCCAGCGGGTCCATGCACACCGCAGCGAACAGACCCGCCGCGATCGCGCCCTTCGCCGATAGACCACTGCCCACGACCGCCACGGACAACCGCTCATGCACATTCAGCTTGCGGCACATCCGGCGCCAGTTCTCCCACCCGTAACACCCGACGTGCGGGCACGGCTCGGTAATGACCTGCACGCCCTCCTTGACGACATCGCCGAGCATCGCGGCAACGTCCGCTTCGGGAAGCTGCGTCACCCAGATGATACGCGTCTCTTTGGCGAGCAGCGCGGGGGTGAATTTCGCGCAGACGGCCTTGACGGACGGCACGCGCGCGGCCAAGGCCGTCTTATAACCCTCCAGAATCTGCGTGGCCAGCGGTCCCGCTTCGGCGGAGACTCCAGCCTTGGCCAGCACAGCCGAGACGGCACCCGCGCCCGGCTTGCCGCAGAAATACCGCGCAAACACGACCGGGTCGACCTGAATCCCATGCGGCGCGAGAACGGCGCTCGCCTCATCCGCATAATTCTTCATCCCGCGCAAAACGGCGTAATCGAGTTCCACAAATACAGCACGCTGTAAAATCGCCATAACGATGGGCTCCACTCTCGGTGTTGACACATTCTTGCGAAAAGACGGCAGCCAGAAATCCGTCTTTTCCGCTTAACGACACAGTAAGATACCGGGTGAACGGCGCGCGGTCAAGGTCAAGGTTTTGAGACCCCAGGGCAAACGCATCTTATTTTCGCGAAAAGTGTTCATTTTTGTAGCAGGGGCAGCAATTTAGACGCCCGCCAGCAACTCGGCCACCTCCCCGGCCCAGCGGGCTTCGTCCGGCGTCTCAATAATCAGCGGAATGCCCCGTGAACGGGGGTCCCGCAGCAGCGCGCGAAAGGGTTCCCATCCGAGCAAGCCCGTGCCGAGCGACGCATGCCGATCCACCCGGGAGCCGAGTTCGTTCCGGGTGTCATTCAGATGCATCCCACGCAGATAGCGGTCGGCCGGACCGACCTCGCGCTCGAATTCATCCAACAGCCGCCGCAGGCCGTCACCCGTTCGTATGTCGTAGCCAGCCGCCCAGGCGTGGCAGGTGTCGAGGCAAAACCCGATGCGCGACGGGTCCCCTACCCGTTCCCGTATGCGCCCCAGCTCGGCCAGGGTCACGCCGAGGCAACCGCCCTGACCCGCCGTGTTTTCGATCACCACCGTAACTTCTGCGGTTTCGGCGAGCGCGCGATTGATCGATTCCGCGACCCGATCCAGGGCCGCCTCCACCGACAGCTTGTGCAGATGGCTCCCCGGATGGAGATTGAGCATGACCAGCCCAAGCGCCTGGCAGCGCTTCATCTCGTCAATCAACGCGCCCAGGGACCGCGCATGCGCGTCGGGGTCGGGATTGGCCAGATTGATCAGGTAGCCCGCGTGCGGCAGAATCTGCGCCGCCGTGTAGCCGGCCGTATGCATCGCCGCGCCGAACCGGGCCTGCTGCTCCACCGTCAAGGCTGGCGCATGCCATTGCTTCTGATTCTTGACGAACAGGCCGAAACCGGTCGCCTGCAGTGCCCGGGCCGCCATCGGCGCATGATCGACCCCGCCCGCCGCCGAAACATGCGGCCCTACGAAGTGCGTGTTTTTTGTCATAAGCGCGTCCCGTCTCAGGAACCGGCCGCCGCCGCGACGGCTTCGCGCGTGAGCCGCTCGATCTCGGACCAGCGGCCTTCGTTGATCAGCGCCTTCTCGACCATCCATGAGCCGCCAATAGCCGCAACCGTGGGCAGCGCCAGATAGGCCCCCATGTTCTTCGCGTGGATTCCGCCGGTCGGAACAAATTTCACGCCGGTGTGGGCGTACGGCCCGGCCAGCGCCTTGAGCATCGCTGCGCCGCCCGCTGCCTCGGCCGGAAAAAACTTGAGCGTCTTCACCCCCAGAGCCAGGGCGGCCTCGATCTCCGAAGGGGTCATCACGCCCGGAATGAAGAGCATCCCCAGCTCCTGCGCCCGTCTGACGTTGGCTGCGTTGAAACCCGGCGCCAGCCCGAAGGTCGCGCCAGCCTCGACCGCCCGCTCGATCTGCTCGGCCGTGAGCAGCGTCCCCGCGCCGAGGCGCACCTCCGGATAGCGCGTCGCGATCCGCTTGATCGCCGCCGCCGCCGCAGGCGTGCGGAACGTAATCTCCATCACCGCCAAACCGCCCCGCAACAGCGCCTCGGCCAAAGGCTCGGCCTGCTCCGCCTGATCCAACACGACGACCGGCACGATTCGTTTTGCAAATATCTGTTCCATCATGATCCTTCTTG
>JBIJDW010000198.1:0-6131 GCA_044343885.1 Kiritimatiellia bacterium | reverse complement strand
CAGGAAGTCGGATCGATGGTCGAGGCTCAAGAGGTGGCTGACCTGGGGATCTCGCTGCACAAGCAAGGCAAGGGCTATGCGCTGCATCTGGTGAACTACCGCCTGAATTCCGGTACACGATGCATCGATCCGATCCCGCGCGCAGAGTTCAAGCTGGGGTGGGTGCCGAAGACGTTGGTCGTGCATTCGTTCCCGGCGTCGGATGCGAACGCGCGTCTCGATGGCCACACGCTGACCGTGGAGAACCTGGGCATCTACACGGTGGTGGAGTTGGGGTAGACGCGGTGACGAGTGTCGATTGCTACCGCTAGCTGTCGGCAGCAGTCGACAGCAGTCGATCTGAAAGGAAACCAATGGAGCTGTTTCGCAAATCAGCCGGGTATCGGTTCCTGGATGCCTTTGTGCTGGCCAATGTTGTGGAGCTCGGCACGGGGCACTTCTGCGAGCGGTTCCTGGAGCTGCGGAACGACCCGGGCGGACGCACCTACGCGCAGATGACGCACGCGGCGCGGTCGGGGTGCCGGAATTTCGCCGAAGGTTCGGAGCGGCTCATGACCTCCTATTCCACCGCGCTTGAGCTGCTCGACGTGGCGCGTGCCAGCCTGTGCGAGCTGCGCGACGACTACAACAAGTGGCTGATGATGCGGGGCCAGGCACCATGGCCCATGGCCAGCGCGGAGGCGCAACGCATCTATAGCATGCGCCTCGACCCGCCGGACTACGGCGACGACATCAACCGCGGCTTCTGTTTGCACGTCCTAGCGCAAAGCCGGAAGTTCGAGCCCGAACTGCTCGCGGACGACAGCCTCGTGCGAGCCAATACGCTGCTGATCCTGATCTCCCGCACGCTCAACATGATGGACAAGTACATCAAGAGCGTCGGTGATGAGTTTGTGAAAAATGGTGGCTTCCGTGAGCGCATGAGCACCGTGCGCAGCGAAGCCCGCACGCAACAGGATGGCACCGCCGATGGAGAGGGCCCCAAGTGCCCCCAGTGCGGCGCGCCCACGAAGTTGCGAAAGACCCGCAAAGACAACAAGCCATTCTGGGGCTGCACCGGCTACCCCGCCTGCCGCGGGGTGGTGGACTATGAAAAGAACCGGCAGCAGTCGGCAGCAAACGATAAAACGAAAGGAAACCCATGAGTAAAGCATCAGCAAAAACAATCCAGCGTCTGCAACGTCTCGAAGGCGAGATCACCAAACATCTGACAACCGGCCTCATTCCATTCTGGCATGCCCGTGCGCGCGACGCGAAGCACGGCGGTTACCTGACCTGTTTTAATGAACAGGGCGAGGCCCAGCCGATGAAGGAGAAGTACGTCAACACCCAGGCGCGGCTGGTCTGGTGGTTCTCGAACCTCTGCCGGCAGCAGCCTAAGGTCAAGGGGAGTGCGGCGCTCGCACGCGGCGGCGCAGAATTCATGCTGAAGAACTTCTGGGACCCCAAGCACGGCGGCTGGTACTGGAAGACCAAGCCCAACGGCAGCAAGAGCGACACAGGCAAGATCGTCTACGGCGAGAGCTTCGCGATCTATGCCATGGCCGAATACACGCTGGGCACCGGCGACAAGCGCGGCGTGGAGCATGCCTCGCGCACGTTCGACCTGTTGCAGAAATTTGCGGCCGACACCCGCCATGGCGGCTACTACGAGAACCTCTGCCGTGACTGGTCACCCGAGGAGCCCGGCTTCTCTGGCGGCGACCGCAAGGGACTGGACACACACATGCATCTGATGGAGTCTTTTACTACGCTCTACGAGGCATCCCGCCTGCCGTTGCACCGTCGTAAGTTGATGGAGGTTTTGGACCTGATCTGCGCGCACATGATCGACACCAAGCGTGGCTGCGGCCTGAACCAGTTCGACTTGAGCTGGAATCCGATCCCGGCCATTGCGGTGAAGCGCACCTGGAACGCCGAACGTTTCGGCGAGCGTCCGGCGCAACCGACCGAGACGACCTCCTACGGGCACAACCTCGAGCTTGTCTGGCTGATGCACCGCGCGCTCGCAATCGCCGAGGCCGATCCGAAGCCGTATGAGCCGTTGCTGCGCAAGCTGGTGGACAACGCGTTGAAGTACGGCGTGGACTGGAAGTTTGGCGGCATCTACCGCGACGGTCTGCGCAAGGGCGGCGCGCTGGTGCTGGAGAAGGAGTTCTGGCAGCACTCCGAGGCGTTGGTCGGCTTCCTCGACGCCTATGAGGCGTTTCACGATCCGTGCTGCCTCGACGCCTTCGAGTGCCTCTGGGACTTTATCAACAAGCACATGATCGTCCATGCGATCGGTGAGTGGCGCGTGCTGCTCGACCGCGAAGGCAAGCCGCTCGACACCAACGTGGGGAACGACTGGAAGAACTCCTATCACACCGGCCGCGCCATGTGCGAATGCCAGATGCGGTTGAGGAAACTGCTGAAGCAGTCGTAAGAGGACCCAGGACTCAGGACCCCGGACCCAGCAACCTGAGTCCTGAGTCCTAGGTCCTGAGTCCAAAAAGGAGCCACCCCCATGAAACCCCTCTTCGACAAGTGCGGCGGCTACCGCAAGCTGACCTCCTTTACCTTTGCCACGCTGATCCACCTCGGGACGATCCGTTTCTGCAAACGGTTCGTCCCGTACAAGGAAGATCCCCTGGGCAAGCGAACCGGGCAGATGGTGGATGCCGCACGTTCCGGGCGGCAGAACATCATCGAGGGGTCGGAGCGGGCGTCCACGTCGAAAGAGACCGAGATGAAGCTCACGGATGTCGCCCGCGCCAGCCTGGCTGAGCTGCTGGGCGATTTCGAGATGTTCCTGGCAGATGTCGGCGAGATCCCCTGGAGCATGCATTCGGCCGAGCATCAGGCCGTGAGCCATCTCAACCCGGCTGCGTTTGAATACACCGACGACGTGATGCACGACTACTGGGTTTACTTTCATCGCGAAAAGAAAGCCTTTGACCCGTGGCTGGAGCACGCCCAGCCGGCCGTGATTGCCAATGCGCTGATCATTCTGATCCGGCGCACCATGGCCATGCTCGGCGGGCAGATCCGCCATCAGGGCGAAGCCTTTCTCGAAGAGGGCGGCTTCCGTGAGCGCCTGACGCAGTGCCGCGTCGAGGCCCGCGAGGCCGGTGCGGAGCCCGCACCCGCCTGCCCGGAGTGCGGCAAGCCCATGCACCAGCGCACCGCCAAGACCGGCCCGCACGCGGGGCAGGCTTTCTGGGGTTGCAGGGGATATCCGGATTGCAAAGGAACGCGAAAAATTTAGGACTCAGGACAAAGGACCCCGGACCCAGCTCCCTGAGTTCTTGAGTCCTGAGTCCTTGAGTCCCCATCCAAAATCCCGCCTACCGCACGCTCTTCGCCCCGGCCTTGTAGCGGATGATCACGATGCCGGAACCGCCTTTGCCGCCAGCCCCGCTTGTTCCGCCGCCGCCGCCACTGCCTCTGCCATTGACGCCGGCGCCGCCCGTGCCGTTACTCCCCGCGCCGGCACCACCACCGCCGCCTGCCCCGCCACTGCCTTGGCCGCCGTTACCACCGTTACCGCCGCCGCCGCCACCCGCGTAGATCACACGGTTGCCGGTGATGGTATTCGCCAAGCCCGGCCCTCCATGCACTCCGCTCGCCAGCGGCAGACCCACACCGCCCGCGCCGCCACCGCCGCTGCCCACGTCACCGGGGCCTCCGGCACCACCGGCAAAACCTTGATTGGTCGTGCCGGCACCCGCCGCGCCCCCATCCGAGCCGCCGCCGCCACCAGACCCGCCGGGCTGGCCTGCGGCATGTGAGCCGCCTCCGCCGCCGCCGCCTTTGGCCCGCGCAAACTCAGCGCCGGAATTTCCGAAAACGGAGTCTTGGCCGCTGGCGCCTGCAGTGCCGCCGTCGCCGACCGTAACGCTGTACGTCGTTCCCGCCTTAAGCTGAAGGGGCTTGGCAGGTGCCGAGCCTATTCCCGGCGTACCGCCGCCGGAATAGCAACCACTGACCGAAGTAATCAATCCGCCCGCGCCGCCGCCGCCAGTTCCGTAGGCAATGCCGCCCGTGGCGCCGCCCCCGCCTCCGCCGACGACCAGATACTCGACCGTGATGTCCTCAGTCGGGGTGAACTGCGCGGTGCCTACTTTCATGAACCGGTGCACCCAGAAGCCGTCCGTCAGGTTCATGAAGGTGCCGCCCGTGGCTTTCGCGCCATACGACTTCGCCGCGCCGATGATGCGATTAAATTCCAACACCTCGTCCACCAGGTCCAGCAACTTGGCATCCTCTTCCGATGTCATATATCGGGAAACAAAAGCACCGCGGTTCAGGTCACTCAGCCTCTTGCCCTCGCGATCGCTCGCGTCCTTCGCCCCTATGCGCCCGCCGCCTGCGGCGAACAGATTGATTATCGTTTGCTCGGGCAAATGGAGATAATCCTCGATCCTCTTCAACGGCGCGCCGATGAGCTTCTCGCCGGCCATGGATTGACGAATGAAGAGCACGGCCTCGCACAACTCCACGCCTTCACGGAACATCTCGAAGCGTTCGGTGGCCATGGGCCCGTCGGGGCCGGGATAGAGCAAAGCCAGTGTGCTTCTGCCCGGACTTACCCAGCCCGTGCCGGCGCCTGCGGCCGGGGGGGAATAGCCTCCTGCTGGCGTCTTCACCGGAAACAGATCCGCGCCGAACTCGCCGAGTCCGTCGTAGCCTGCCATCAGGCCGTAGAGTTCCTCCAGCCGCCGGATTTCCCGCAACGGCGAATAGTCGCTCTGGAGCATGCGGGCTGTCCAGATGATCGTGCTGCGGCGCGGCCCGTCCAGCACCCAGCCCGGGGTTCGTCCTGGGTCGGGCGTAGTGTAGACGGCATTGGCATTCCGCACCTTCATGACGATGCTGGTTTGTGAGCCTACCATGGCCCCTTCTCCCGAGCTGTGGCTGGTCCAACTCCACTCGCCCTCCGGCCAGAGCTTGTACGCCACGTCCACGACGGTGGGCGGAGCGGCGCCATTCCAGGGGTTGTACCCGAGCGTCGTCTCGTCCAGCCAGCCGCGGGCTTTGAGCCTCGCGAGAACCCCGTCGAAGACCGGTTTCCAGAACGCGTAGTTTTCCGGGGTGCCCAGCGGCGGCTGCTTCAGCGTGCTGAGCTGGCCGGTGGCCGGATCGTACACCGTCACATGCTTCCGGCCGGGGATATCCAGGTCCTTATCCTGCCACTGACCGGCGCCCCAGCAGTTCAGCCGGAGCGTGCGCGGCTTGCCGATGGCCTGGCCGACCATCTCGAGATACCGGTCGAAGTTAGTGAAGTCATGCTTGAACGTGCCGTCCTTCTGCTTGACCCACCGCACCAGCGACTCCGGATTCCCCTGCCCGTTGCCGCCCATGTAGCCCGTCACGGCGAAGCCGATCACCAGATTGGCCTGGACCTGACGCGAATTGATCTCGGCCAGCAGGGCGAGCGACTTGCCCACCAACTCAAGATGCTTGGGGCTGTAATTCGTCACCCCGTAGTGACTGGCCAGGGCCTCCTCGCAGTGATAAAGGAAGTTCTGCATCCGCCAGTCCTTCGGGTCCGGCGCGGTCCAGGCGCTGACGCGGACGCGCAACGGCAGATTCGTCCCCGTCCACCCGTCAGCCGTCAGCGTCACGCGTCCTTCGTACACCCCGGGCGCAGCATCCTTGGGCACCCGCACCGTGAGCCATATCGGCGCGACGGCGCGTGGCGGCAGCTTGGTTTCCGGTCCGGCTGGCACACAGTAGAACGCCCGTCCGCGCTGGGGCGGCGCATTCGTAACCAGCGGGATTTCGGCGGGGATGGCATCCATCAGGCCGTCAAACCCGCCCCGCCAGGACTTGCCGGCCGGCGCCGGCACGGCGCAGCGGACGCGCACTGCCGAGGCGGGGAGCGTGGCGGCGGCCGCCTGGGTGGAGCCCACGCCAACGTCTCGTTTCTGTCCTGACGCGCTCTTTCGATCGTTCTCGTCCTCGTCCTCGTCCTCGATTCGACCTGTCGAGGACGAGGACCGCTTCGCTGAGGACGAGGACGATTGAGAATGCCAAGCCAGATCCCCCACCGTCACCTTCAGCCCTTTGATCGCCGCATCCGCGCCCACCACCAACCGGCCGGAGAAGATCGTGTTGCGTGCGGCGCGCACGACAATTGGACGCAGAGG
>JBIJDW010000197.1:0-6164 GCA_044343885.1 Kiritimatiellia bacterium | reverse complement strand
GCCAATTTCCGCAAGACATCCGAGATTTATCAGGGCATGGTGTTCATCGACCGGGAGCTGGGCGGAACCACGCCGGTGGATGTGATCATTCAGTTGCCCGCCGATCCACCCCCGAAGCGCGCGGTTGTGGCGATGGGGAAGGCGGATGACGATTTTTCCGAGTTTGAGGAGATTGACAAGACCGTGGCGTCGGACGCCTATTGGTACACGCCGGCCAAACTGACGCTGGCACGCCGCGCACACGACATCGTCGAGGCGCGGCCCGAGACCGGGAAGGTTTCATCGATGGCCTCTCTGCTGAAGCTGACCGACGAACTGAATGACGGGGTGGCTATTGACGCCTTCGAGCTGGCCATCCTGATTGGAAAACTCCCGGAGTTCGCCAGCCGCATGCTGGTGACGCCGTATGTCAGCGTGTCGAATAATCAATTGCGCATCACGGCGCGTGTGTTTGATTCGCAACCGGGTCTTCGACGCGCCCGCTTCCTCCACGAGCTGGAAAGCGACTTGACTCGCGGCCTGAATCTGCCTGCGGGGAGCATTCGGCTGACCGGCACCATGGTGCTGTACAACGGGGTGCTCCAAAGTTTGTTTCGCTCGCAGATACTGACATTGGGGCTGACGTTCCTGCTGCTGCTGGCGATGTTTCTGGTGCTGTTCCGCTCACTGAAGATCGCCTTGATCGCCTTGTTTCCCAATTTCTTGTCAGCCCTGACGGTTCTGGGCTTTTTGGGGGCTGCCCACATTCCGCTGGATGTGATGACGATCACCATTGCATCGATCAGCATCGGCATCGCCGTGGATGCCACGATTCACTATATCCATCGCATGCGCGAGGAGTTTGCCGTATGCGGCAATTATTTGGTGGCCATGCGCGCGTCGCATCAGAGCGTCGGCAGCGCTATGTATTTCACGTCGCTGACGATCGTGATCGGGTTCTCGCTGCTAACGTTCTCCAAGTTCATGCCGAGTGTTCTGTTCGGACTGCTGACCTCGCTGGCGATGGTCATCGCCTTTTTGGGCGCCCTGACCCTGCTGCCCTGGATGCTGGTGGTTCTTCGGCCCTTTGGCCCGGAACAGCGACCTGCAAAATGAATCGCACCATTCAGAATGATCCGCCGGATAATCGCGATCCGGACGAACATGCGGCGTCTGCCGTCTTCCAGTTGGAATCGGAGTTCCAGCCGGCCGGCGACCAGTCGCAGGCGATCGCGGAGCTGGTGCGCGGTCTGGAGTCGGGCACGCCCCGGCTGACGCTCGAGGGGGTCACCGGTTCGGGTAAGACCTTCACGCTGGCGAATGTCATCCGCGCCTGGGGCCGTCCCACGCTGATCCTCAGCCACAACAAGACGCTGGCGGCGCAGCTCTTCGCCGAACTGAAGAGTTTTTTCCCGCACAACGCGGTCGAGTTCTTTATCAGTTATTACGATTACTATCAGCCCGAAGCCTACATCCCGCAGACCGACACCTTCATCGAAAAAGACGCTTCGATCAACACGGAGATTGAGCGCTACCGGTTGGCCGCCACCAACGCGCTGATCGGACGGAACGACGTGATCGTCGTCGCCTCGGTCTCCTGCATCTACGGCTTGGGGTCGCCCGATGATTATCGATCCATGCTTGTGGATGTGCGGCCGGGCGATGAGATCGGACGCGACCGGTTGCTGGAAAAGCTGGTCGCCATTCAGTACACGCGCAACGACTATGAACCCGAATCCGGATCGTTCAGGGTCCGCGGCGACTGCGTGGACGTCTTCCCCTCGTATTCCAAGGACGGCATCCGTCTGGAGTTTTTTGGCGATGCCGTCGAGTCCCTGCGAATGTTCGATCCAGTCAGCGGCCGCGCGGGCCCGGAGGTGAAGCGTGCGCTGATTTCGCCCGCCCGGCATTTCGTCATGCCGCGCGAGAAGATCGAGGCGTCCATCGGCGCGATTCGTGACGAACTGGATGCCCGTGTGCGGGAGTTGGAGGCGGCGGGCAAGCTGCTGGAGGCGCAGCGAATCAAGCAGCGGACCGAGTTTGATATCGAAATGCTCCGCGAACTGGGGTATTGCAACGGCATCGAAAACTACTCGCGGCACCTGAGCGGACGTCCGGCGGGCGAGCCGCCTGCCTGTCTCATCGATTATTTCGAGGGCGAATTTCTGACGGTGCTCGATGAATCGCATGTGACCCTGCCGCAGCTCCGGGCCATGTACAACGGCGATCAGGCCCGCAAGCAGACGCTGGTGGACTGGGGCTTCCGGCTTCCGTCGGCCAAGGACAACCGCCCGCTCAGCTTTGACGAGTTCCTCGGCCGAGTAGGACCCATTGTGTTCATGTCGGCCACGCCCGGCCCGTACGAACGACAGGTGAGCGCCTGCATCGTGCAGCAGATGATCCGCCCGACCGGCCTGCTCGATCCGCCGGTCGAGGTGCGCCCGTTGCGGGGTCAGATTGACGACGTGATGGAGGAGATCCGCCGCACGGCGGAGCGCGGGGACCGCGTGCTGGTGACGACGCTGACCAAGCGAACGGCCGAGGACCTGACCCAGTATCTGCACGAGGCAGGCTTTCGGGTGGAGTACCTCCATTCCGACATCGACGCGATGCAACGCGTGGAGATCCTCGGCCGCCTGCGCAAAGGGGCGTTCGACTGTCTGATCGGAATCAACCTGCTGCGTGAAGGGCTGGATCTGCCCGAGGTGGCGCTAGTCGCCGTGCTGGATGCCGACAAGGAGGGCTTTCTGCGTTCCGAGACCGCGCTCATCCAGACTGCGGGCCGGACGGCACGGCATGTGAACGGGCGGGTGATCCTCTACGCCGACACGGTGACCGACGCGATGCGCCGGATGATCGAGACGACGGCGACGCGTCGGGCCACTCAGGAGGCCTATAATGCCGCGCACGGCATCGAACCGCAAAGCGTGAAACGAGCCATCCACGGGCAACTCGCGACCGAAGCGTACGGGCGGGAGGTCGAACAGGCCGTGGCCGAAACTCCCGAGCGCTACGACGTTCTGGAAATGCTGGCAGAGCTTGAACGCGAGATGTTGACCGCTGCTGAGGCGATGGAATTCGAGCGCGCTGCGGCGATCCGGGATGAGATCAAGGAGCTGCGGCGTGGGGAGGGGAAGGGAGAGTGTGTGGGTGTGTGAGTGTGTGGGTGTGTGAGTGCTTGGACGGGTCGGGGAACTTTTTCCGACGTACCTGCGTCTAAAGGACGTAAGCCGAAGGAGGGTTGTCCATGAAAATCAGTTGGATAGCAACAGTCACCCTGATTCTGTCCGTGTGGGTCGGCATGTCGTCGTTTTCTGCTCGCGGCGCCTATCTGGACGATGGCAGCGGCAGTCCGGTGCGGGAGACCGGGATTGCGCTGCCCATCCCCCCCAGACCGATTCCCATGCCGCCCCTGCCGCCGCCCGACACCGACAACCCGTTGCGCCGGATGCTGCGGCAGGTCGAAGTCGGCCAGCCCACCGCCTACGGCCGGCTGATCGTGTTTCCGCTGGAGACCGCCTACCCGATTGATCCGCCCGCAATCCACGCGCTGGACGAGGCGCTGAACCAGAACTGGATCACCATCCGCGAGCATGATGAGTCCCGCGTCTCGGCGGTGGTCGTCCGCAATGAATCCCGGCATGCCGTCTTCATGATGGCCGGGGAGATTCTCGGCGGCGGCCGTCAGGATCGCATCGTTCAGAAAGACGTCCTGCTGACGCCCGGCCTGGGCGCGATCTCGGTGCCGGTCTATTGCGGCGAGCAGGATCGGTGGAAGGGCGCCAGGGATTCCTTTGACCGCGCGCCCGCGATGGCTGGCCAGACCCTGCGTGGCCTGGCCGCCCGTGAGGGTTCACAGGCGGCAATCTGGACCGAGATCGACCAGCAGCTCAAGCAGTCCGGCGTGGCCGCCCCGACCCGCAGCTACCAGTCGCTCTACAACGATCCCGACGTGGGTCGGCGCATCACCGACCGGGTGGAACGTTTCCGTCACATCCGCACCCGCCGCACGGTCGGGCTGGTCATTGTCTCCTCCGGACGCGTCGTCAGCGCCGATCTGTTCGGAGACGCGGATCTGTGCGCGGCGCTGTGGGACAAGATCATACGATCCCATGTGACCGAATATGCGCGGGAAGAGGATTGGCGCAAAGATCGGGAAATGGTGTATGATGGCCACGCCGCCGCAGTCAGACGTTTTCTGGAGGATCTCTCCCGGACCGGGCTGTCGCGGCAGAACACGCCCGGTGCCGGCGAATCGTTCGCCATCCGGGGCCGGATGGACGGACAGGTGCTGGTGTGGAATGGCGGCCTGGTGCATGCAGCCGTGTTTGCGGCGGGGGACTATCGGGAGATAGACCTCCGGTGAACCCCGTGCAGGTTTACTGAGACTTGCAGAAAGGGGTCACAAGCATCTCGGTATCGTTATCGGGACCGAAATCGGGTCTCGATCCCGATCCCGATAGCGATTTCGATTTCGATCGTCTCGGCTTTCTGCATGCGTTGTTGTTACTCACATACGCAAGACTCTGTAGTAGGGAGGCTCGTCAGGATCAAGACGGCACTCTCCCAAGCTGGGGCAGGACATCAAAATGTCGATCACGAGAATAAAGGATGAGATTGTGCTGTTGGACGAGCGCCGCAATCCAGATGTCATTGGTGGGGATGGGGGTGCCCTGAACCCGAAGCTGGTGAAAGATCCGGGCATAGTGGAATGTGGTCTGCTCGTCGGGAAAGAGAATGGAAACGCGATGACTGTTGAGGAAACGAGACAAGGCGCTTTCGTTGCGTCGCGCCAGAGTCCCGCATTCGAATCCGGCCCGCAGTTCAGCCAGTACCGTGAACGGAAGGTAAATCCGAGATGCGGCTCTCAACTGTTCGACGGCATCGTCCTTTCCTTCACAGAAGTCGCGGTAGCGGTTGGTGTCTATGGCGATTTTCATTTCCACAACTCCGGATCGATACGGTCCATTTCTTCGAGCGCCTTGTCGCATTCGCTGTCCGGAACCCAGCTCCCGATCAAATCATCCAGATCGTGGTGCAGGTGCATAACGGACTCGTCAGACAGGCCCAGGCCCTGGTTGAGCGCCTGCAGAGTGACGCTGTTGAGGCTGGTGCCGTACTCAACCGCGGCTTCTCGAAGGCGCCGATCGGTGCGATCCGGAACATTGCGAATCGTGTACTGAAGGGACTTTGTTTTCATGATGCCTGCATGATACGCATACAGTGCCTGCACGTCAAGCCTATTACCTATTGAGGCGCTTGCAAAACCCCTGCAAGCGCCGGTTTCAGGTTTCAGTGTTCAGGTTTCAGGAAGACGCAACATCGTGTGGTTCTTCCTGACACCCGAAACCTGACACCTGAACACTCCGCTTGCAAAACAGGGTTTTGCAAGCGGCTCTATTACGAATAATTTTGTGAATGTCGGGAACAAAAAGCGCCTGATCGGCGTCTAAGCCTCACAGAAACAACCAGAGCGCCCTCCACGCAGGGCGCGGGAGATTAATCCATGAATACCCTGAAACGCTTCCTGCCCGCACTCTTCTGCATCCTGTCGCTCGGCGCCGCGCGCGGCTTTGCCGCCGGCATGCTGATCCCCAAGGACGAGTCCATCCCGCCGCTGGCCATCGAGAGCCAGCGCGTGGACATCCGCATCAAGGACGGCGTCGCCACGGCCAAGATCGAACAGGTCTTTCGCAATAGCGTCAACCGTGACCTGGAGGCGGTCTTTGTCTTCCCGCTTCCCGCGAACGCCAGCATCTCCGATTTCGCCATGATGATCAACGGCAAGCGGATGAGCGGGGAGCTGGTGGAAAAGGGCAAGGCGCGGGGGATTTACGAGGACATCGTGCGCCGCATGAAGGATCCGGGTCTGCTGGAGCACATCGGCGGCAACCTGTTCCGCATCAGCGTGTTCCCGGTTCCAGCCAACGGCCTGCAGAAGATCGAGCTGGAGTATTCGCAGACCCTGACGTTCGATGGCGGTCTCTACACGTACGTCTATCCGCTGAAGACCGGCGAACGGGCCTCCCGCACGCTGGCCGATTTCACGGTGTCCGTACGCCTCAATTCCAACCTGCCGATCAAGAGCGTCTATTCGCCGTCGCACAAGGTCGGCATCACGCGCAAGAATGACCAGGAGGCGGTCATCGGCTTTGAGGAGGACAAGGCGCTGCTGGACCGCGACT